>DASXQN010000417.1:0-2605 GCA_036507155.1 Anaerolineales bacterium | reverse complement strand
TCACCGCCAAGACGCCAAGGACGCCAAGAAACGCCAAGGAGATTATTTTGGTTGCGGCTATGCCGCGAGGTGATGGACCTGCAATGAGAGTATAGGAGGCAGTCATGACCACGCCACGACAAGTTTGGCTGCGACTCCGGGCTTTCTTCCGCAAGAACACACTCGAAGATGAAATGGACGAGGAACTGCGCTTCCATCTTGAAAAGCAGATCCAGGACAACATCAAAGCGGGGATGAGCGCGAAAGAAGCCCGCGACGCCACGCTGCGCGCCTTCGGCGGCGTCGAGCAGGTGAAAGAACAGTGTCGGGATTCACGCGGCATCAGGCTCCTCGAAGAGCTTGGCCGGGATCTCCGCTATGGCGCACGCGCGCTATTAAGAAGCCGTGGCTTCACTCTGTCGGCGCTGCTCGCGCTAACCCTGGGTATCGGGGCGAACACTGCAATTTTCAGCGTCATAAATGGAGTGCTCTTCCGGCCGCTGCCTTTCGAGGCTCCCGAACGTCTTGTACGCCTGTTCGAGGAAAATCTGACGCGGGGCCGGAGTCGAGCCGGTGTGTCACCTGCCAATTTCGTTGACTGGAAGATCCACAACCAGGCATTCGAAGGGATTGCCGCCATCGCGGGACGTCGTTTCAACCTCACTGGGGGACAAGAACCGGAGATGATTCTGGCCATGCTGGTCACGGCCGACTTTTTCCCCGTCCTGCGCGCGCAGCCGATTCAGGGCCGAGTGTTTGTCCGTGAAGAGTACGAAGCCGAAGCGGCGCGTGCCTTCGGCATGGTCGTGCGCCAGGGAGAGGAGCAGGCGACCGGCGAAGTGGCGGTGATTCTGAGCTACGGGCTGTGGCAGCGCCGTTTTGGAGGCAGGCAAGACATAGCCGGCGGCGTGATCGAGCTCGACGGCCGGCGGGCCAGAATCACCGGCGTGATGCCACGAGACTTCGCTTTTACCGGAATCCCCGATTGGGGCGCAGCCGATTGCTGGATTCCTCAAGCCTATGCCGAGAATGAGAATCCAGGAGGCCGGTATCTCAGCGTGTTCGCGCGGCTCAAGCCTTCCGTGTCTCTCGAGCAGGCACAGTCGGAAATGCAGGTGACCGCACGGCGGCTCGAGGCCAGGCGTCCCGTCGCCAACGCCGGATGGGGAGTGCGCGCGTTGCCGCTGCATGAGACCATCGTCGGAGCGATACGCAAGGAACTGATGGTGTTTTGGGGGGCCGTCGGTTTCGTGATCCTGATCGCGTGTGCCAATACCGCCAACCTGCTGCTGGCGCGCGCCGCCACTCGGCAGAGGGAGATGGCGGTTCGAGTCAGTCTCGGAGCTTCACGGCGCCGCCTCGTTCAGCAGCTCTTAACCGAAAGCATTCTTCTTGCCGTCGTTGCAGGACAGGCAGGTTTTCTGATGGCTGCCTGGGGAGTCAGGGGCCTCCTGGCTCTGGCACCGGAGAACCTGCCGCGCCTGGAAGAGATCGGGCTCGACGCGCGCGTGTTTGGTTTCACCTTGCTGTTGTCGGTAATTACCGGCGCCTTTTCGGGGCTTGTGCCCGCGCTACGCTCGTCGAAATCGGACCTCAGCGCAGCACTCAAGGAGGGTGGATCGGCTTCAGCCGGTCCGGGCCGGCGATGGCTCGGCAGCGCGCTCGTTGTTGCTGAGATCGCGCTTGCCCTGATGCTCTTGATCGGCGCCGGGTTGATGCTGCGCAGTTTTCACCGCTTGCAGGCTGTGGAACTTGGGTACAACCCTAGGAATGTTCTAACGGTCGGTCTGAATCTTTCCCGAAACAAGAATCGAACACTCCGCTCTTTCAACCAGGATCTGATCGATCGGATCGAGAATCTCCCGGGCGTCCAGTGGGCGGCGGCGGGCGGGGTTCCCCTGCAGGGCGGAGTCGATCATGCCTACCATGCGGAGGGCGCACGCGAAGCTGTGCCATGCGGGCTTGACGCGCCAACGACCAACTATTTTCGAGCGCTCGGGACGCCGCTGCTCAAGGGACGTTTTTTCGCCGATTCCGACCGCGAGGGTAACCTGCCGGTTGCGATCGTCAATCGTGCGGCGGCCGACCGGTCCTGGCCCGGCGAAGACCCGATCGGCAAGCGGCTCACGTTCGATGCGCCCGCGAAAGGCAACTGGATTACGGTGGTTGGCTTGGTCGAGAACATGCGCAGCACGGGGCTCGAGAGCGAGCCTCGTCCAGAGATTTATCTGCCGCTGGCCCAGAGCCAGATAGTGAGGCCGGGCAATATCCTGCTGCGCACCGATGGAGACCCGCTTGCCATCCTTCCGGCGTTGCGCAGCGTGGTCCGCTCGCTGGACAAGGACCTGCCGCTTTCGCGCATCGCGACCATGGAGCAGAGGATGGCCCGAGCCACGGCGCGCCGGCGCTTCAACCTCATATTGATGGGCGCTTTCTCTGCGCTGGCATTCGTACTGGCGACTGTGGGGGTCTACAGCGTTATGGCGTATACAGTATCGCAGCGCACCCATGAGATCGGCATTCGAATGGCGCTCGGCGCCCGGGAACAGGACATCCTCGGCACAATCATCGGTGAGGGGATTCTTCTATTTCTCCTTGGCATGAGTTTCGGTCTGGCGGCGGCCTT
>DASXQN010000416.1:0-4728 GCA_036507155.1 Anaerolineales bacterium | reverse complement strand
GGACTTGCCGTCGGGCAGCTTCGTCTCCTCGAACACCACCTCCCAGCTCTGCGGGGCGTTCGGGAAGACGCTGGCATTGTACATCAGCACGTTGGCGCCCCACTGATAGGGCACCCCATAATGCTTGCCGCCCACCGTGTGCCAGGGCGCGTTCTGCAGCCGCGTATCGACCGTGCCCCAGCTCGGCACCAGCGATGTGTTGACCTCCTGCACGGTGCCGCCGGCGATGAGGCGAAGGCTGGCGTCGCCCGAGGCGGTGACCAGGTCGAAGCCGCCGCCGTTCATCAGGGAGACCATTTCATCCGAGGTCGCCGCCGTCTTGACGTTGACCTTGCATCCGGTCTCGGTCTCGAACGCAGTCACCCAGTCGTACGCCGGATCGGTTTCACCGCGCTCGATGTAGCCGGCCCAGGCGATGATATCCACCTGGCCCTCGCCCGCGCCGAGCTTCTGGATCGGCTCCCTGGCGCCGCCGCCACCGCCGCAGGCTGCAAGCACCAGACTCGCAACGACCAGCAGACTGAATAAAGCAAATGACTTGAACTTCATGTTTCTCTCTCCTTTTGGGTTGGGTCAAACAAGCCGGATTAGACTTAACGATGGTCGGCCGGACCACCTCCTCTCACGGGAAATAAAGCAGATTGCGTTTCTCGATCAGAGGCTATATCCGAAATGCAAGATGACTTGCAATCCTGAATCACTGCGTACTTCGTAATTATAGTGATTCGACCTTATCCGTCAATCAGGGTTGTAGGATTCGGCAGGGAGTCATGTAGACCGGTTGCGCGACCCGCGTCGGCGAGCCGAAGGACTCACTCCACCGACGATAGCGCGATGGCTGCGCGGAACGCATCGTAGGCGCCAAGCATATCGGCGCTCGTGAATGAGATCGACGTGCCCGCGCGGCGCGTACCCGGGAGCAGCACAGCGTGGTCCGCCATCTGCGAGGCGAAGAATTCGATCCGGATCTCGACGGGCCGGCTAACCACGTAGGCCGCAGGCGCGTTCCCGGCAGCCAGCCGCTCCACCGCCCGGCGCGCGGCTCCATATATCTGCATCTGCGCTTCTTGCGGCGACAAGCACTCGGCAGAGTAGCGCCCCACCGCGTGCTTTACGACTGCCGATTCAATATCGCCAAGCTGTTCGGCGACTTGCGCACAGGCGGTCTGGTCTCCGCTGACCATGAGCACAGGCACGCCGAAATGACCGGCCACGGCTGCGTTCAGCCCGTACTCGCCAGTCAATTCGTCATTGAGCCAAACATTTGCGACAGCCAGCGAGGACCAGGTGTGATCCAGGATCGCATTTGACGAACCGTTGCGGGCATGATATCCCACGAAAAAGACGCCGTCCACGGACTGATCCACGCCCTGCATCATCGACAGCGGAGAGGGCGAGCCGGCGATCAGGTGAGCTTCCGGGATTAATTCCTCGATCAGCACGTTGGCCCCTGCCCAATGACCGTCCACGACGGATATATCATTCGCGCCGGCTTCCAGCGCGCCGCGCGCAGCGGCGTTAATGTCCGCGGTCAACAATTTGCGAAATCGAGCATATTCCGCGTGGCCCGGGCGAGTCTGGTCCCAGTTGACCACGCCCGTTACACCTTCCATGTCGGTAGCGATCAGTATCTTCAAGCTGCAGCTCGTTCCGCCGGCTGGTCCAACCGGCCGCGCAGCCAGCGTCCCAGGATCGGATACTGGTAATCGTGACCCCGCAGGATCTGGATGGCAGCCCACTGAGCCAGAATTTGGAATAGCGGCAGCAGCAAGAGCAAGAGGAGAAATATTAGAATCATGAGGCTAGAAACGATGAGAACGACCAGCGCCGGGCCGCTTGGATCTTGCGCGCTCGCGCCGAGCATCATCCCAATCCCGAGTCCCAACACGCCCAGCATGTAGAGGAACATCGCAGCAAAGTATGCGACCAAACCGAGTGCCTGATACACCAACGCCTGCAGCGCTTGAAAACGCAGGAATCTGGAGCGATCCTTTTCGGTCGCCCATGCCACCAGAGGCAGCAAGAGACCCCACATGATGACGACGACGGTCGCGTGCGACATGGCTGCCACCCAACGGTCCTCGCGCTCCTCATTCAAATCGCTGCGTTGCTCGTGATCCCGAGCCGCTGGTTCGTAGCTGACATACCGCGCCAGCCGCGTCCCAAGCAGCGGATATTTGAAGTCCTGCCCGGCCAGGCTAAGAGCCGCGCCGGCGATGCCCAGCAAGACGTAGATCACCAGCATGCCCAGAATCAGCCCATAAGAAATGGAGATTGACAGAAATGGGAGGGCGCCTGGATTCGCTCCGCTCGCTGAAGCGCTGAGCGACTTAAGCTCACCGAGCGTCAGAGGAAACAGCAACAGCGGCACCAACAGCACAAAGACCACGCCCACCGTAAGAGAGATGACCTGGTAACCTAATGCCTGCAGGCTCTGAAAAGCCACGTATGCAGATTTTCTGCGCTGCGTCGCCCAGAGTGCAGCGCACAGCACGTATCCGAAGCCAAACAGGACGACCGAGCTATGCGCGATTGCCGCCCACACTCGCTCCTCGGAGGACGGTTGCGTCACTTGGTTATGCGTTTGGGCTGTCATTGGGGAAACTCGTTTGCGATTATATCGCAATTGAATTGCATACCCGGACAGCTATAATTTTCCGATCAGCCTTTCAAATGGAGAGAAAATGAGATCGATTCGAGCCCTGCGCGCGCTGGCCGCCTTGCTCGCGGCCGCCCTGGCTTGTAATCAGCCTGGACTGCAACCCACCGCTCAATCATCGGTTACTGAGCCTGCCGAGCAGGTCGCGAGCGCGCCGGATCTGGCCGGTTTGTGGACCGGGGAATTCCACGAGATCACGGGCGACCTGCGCACCTTCAGCGCGACGCTCGAAATCCTGCGCGCATCGGACGGGAGCATTACGGGGACCTTCGGAATCTCGCAGGCAGATGGGTCGTTCAAAGAATCTTACGCGATCAACGGCACGATAAATGAACAGGGCATTCGTTTCAGCGAGAGCGGTGGACGTTTCTTCTCGGCTTCCGTCGCGAAAGAGCAGATGACCGGCTTCGTCGCCTGGAAATGTTATGACTGCGAATACTGGGGGGCGTTCGAGCTTACGCGTCAGGGCGGGACTGTGAGCGGCCCGCCGGTCGAGGCGCCGTCCGCGGCGCTGGTACGCTTCGTCGATGTGGCCGATGGCGGCACGATCGGCGCGAGCGTAGACCCGATCACGGGGTTTCCCCGGGCCACGGTTCGCATCGAATCTTCAGTGGACGATTCACAACTATCCATCGGCCTGGACGCGAACGGCCTGATGGTCTCACACACCGGATACGAATCACACGCCTCCCTGCCTTTTCAGCGCGACCTGACCTGGACGCCGTGGGAAGGTAACGGTCAATATGTGCTGAATGTGCAGCTGCTCGATTGGGATACTGCACACCAGGTCCTCAGCTCGCAGCAAATCGTGGTCAACGTTACCGGCATCCCGGACAGCACGCCCAGCGTCCGGCAGCGCTTCATTGATCTCTATCGCCAAGACTTCGGCATCACGTTGACCGCGCCGGCGTTCGCGCGCTACAACAAGCTGTTCGCCGAGGCGCTCGACGCGGCGCGCTGGGTGAGCACCGCCTACATCGGAGACAGGGTGTACGAATTGGCGATCTTCGATGACGGCACGGTGGGCAGCACGTCGTCGATCGTGAGCAGCGACAGTGGCGCGTACTGCCGGCCGATCGGCACGATCGACATGCTGGCCGTCATCGTCGACTATGGCAACACGGGCGTCGATCCGGCCGCCGTCGCGGCAGATCTAGCTTTCTCTGCAGATCGATCCAATCAGCGGTGGGCACGCTACTCAGCAAACATCGGCTTCTCGGAGCCGATCCTGCACGTGAATTTGACGACAGTGACCGCAGGTGCGCCGCCGGCACCCGGCCAATTTCTGACCGTGGACCAGGTGCGCGCGCTCACCGGCTACGACACGGCAGGCTTCGACGTGACGGCCGAGATCGATCTCGACGCCGACAATGTAACGGTCGGCCAATTCGGCGGCCTCGGCGTGTCGCTCGGCGGCGGATGCAGGCCGTCAGGCTCGAACTCCGTGAACATCGGTATGGATGTGATCCAGCCTGATTTTCAGCCGGGTGACGGCGTCGGTGGATCCGTCTTCGATCACGAGCTCATCCACGGCATGGGCTGGATGCATTGGTGGCCCAACGGTTTGGCCGACAGCAGATCCTGGATCGACACGTACGATGCCTGGAATCCTTACCTGCTGTTTGGCTGGACGGACACGGATGGGGACGGCCTGATCGAGATCCAGGACCCCACGCCGTACGGACTCCAGTGAATCGTGCCCAAGCGGTAGCGCGTCAGCCGTTTTTGACCCCATGCTATAATCCCTCACGTACCTCATGCCATGGAGGACCGGATGCGTGAGCTCGTAATGTTCCCTCTCAGCGATGAACACAAGATGATCCGCGATACAGCTCGCGAGTTCGCGCGAGACGAGATCGCGCCGATCGCGGCCGCGCTGGATGAGAGCCAGGAATTTCCCCACGCGACCATTCGCAAGATGGGCGAGATGGGTTTTATGGGGATCGAGGTGCCTGAGGAATTCGGCGGCGCGGGCCTCGACACGCTTTCGTACGTGCTTGCGCTGGAAGAGATCTGCAAAGCAGATGCCTCGCATGGTGTGGTCATGTCGGTTAACAATTCGCTGTATT
>DASXQN010000415.1:0-14548 GCA_036507155.1 Anaerolineales bacterium | reverse complement strand
AGGCCACGGCGGTGCTGGAGGGCTAAGATGAGATTCGAATCCGTACATAACGTGCAGATTCCCAAGATCGGCTTCGGCACCTGGGGAATCGGCGGCGGATCGTCTCCCAGACCCTCCGAAGATGCACATTGGCTCGCGGTGCTGAAGTCCGCACTGGAGCTGGGCTATACCCATTTCGACACGGCCGAAAAATACGCCGAGGGCCATGCGGAAACGCTGCTCGGCCGCGCAGTTCAGGCATCCGGGCTGAAACGGGATGGCTTGTTCATCACCACCAAAGTCTGGCCGAATCATGTGCGGCATGGTGAGGTGCTGCGTGCTTGCGCAGGTAGTCTGCGACGCCTGGCGATGGACTATATCGACCTGTACCTGATCCACTGGCCGAGTCAGAGCGTGGCCCTCAAGGATACCTTCCGCGGCTTGAACGCGCTTGTCAAATCCGGGCAGGTGCGGCACGTTGGTGTCAGTAATTTTGATCTGCCCCTTTTGAAACAAGCGCAAGCTGAATCGGAGACCCCGATCTTCACGAACCAGGTCCCCTACAATCTGTCGGACCGCTCGTACGCGCAAAACGGCGTGCTCGAATATTGTCAGGAGAACCAAATCCTCCTGACAGCCTACTCGCCGGTGAAATACGGCAGCCTGCGCGCGGACGAGACGTTGAAAGCGATCGCCGCCGCACATTCTGCCACTCCGCCGCAGATCGCGCTTGCCTGGCTGGTCGCCCAGGAACGCGTCATCACTATCCCGATGTCGTCGGACGCGAAACATCAGGCCGAAAACCTGCAGGCGGCCGACATCGTACTGAGCCCCGAAGAAATGGCCCGGTTGACCAGGGAATCATGACCATCGGCACGCGGGCCATCCCGAAGATCGAGATCATCGCGGATCAACATGAAGAAACGGCGCTGGAGCCGTTGTATCGCGTCATCATCCATAACGATGACGTCACGCCCATGGACTTTGTGGTGCACATCCTCACAACGATCTTCATGCTTTCCAATCCGGGCGCGGTGGAGGTGATGTTCAGCGCCCATTTCTCGGGCATGGCCTACGTGCAGACGCTGCCTAAGACGGAGGCAGAGACGCGCATTGCCAAGGCGCATTTCGCCGCCGGGCTGGAGGGCTATCCGCTCCATTTTTCGATCGAGCCTGAATGAGGACCGGAGATCAACAGAGATGGACGGAGATAAGTGCCCCTCGCATTTAGCGCCGCCCACCACACCGGGAACTATCAAAGTTCATCTCCGTTCATCTTCGTTCATCTCCGTTTTATCTCCGGTTATCTCCGGTCGTCTCCGGTGTGTCATAATTGCCGCCATGCCGTCCAGCGTCGAAACGCTCACACAGATCAATCTGGACGATCTTGTCGCCTCCTTCGGCTGGCAGGGGCGTCCCATTGTTGCAGACCTGCTCCGAGGCGCCTTCCTGCGGCCCGCGCGCATTTTTGCCGAGCAGATGGTCGAATTTGACGCGGCCATCGGCGCACGCGATCTGGACGCGGCTGCGCGGCTGGCGTTGCGCCACTACGTCCGTGACGTGCGGGTATACGGACGCGAGCACATCCCGGCCGGCGCTTTCCTGGCCCTGTCCAATCACCCTGGTATGACGGATACGCTCTCGCTCTTCGCGGCCCTCGATCGCCCGGATCTCAGGATCATCGCCCATCAGCGCCCGTTTCTTGAAACTCTGCCGGATCTGAGCAAACATCTTCTGTTCCTCAATCAAGACCCGGCCTCGCGAATGTCATTGGTCCGCACCATGAGCGTCCACCTGCGTAACGGCGGCGCGGCCCTGACCTTTCCCGCCGGGAAAATCGAACCCGATCCTAACGTGTATGACGGGGCGCTCGAGTCGCTTGGGGACTGGACCGACAGCGCCGGTGTGTTCCTGCGCCTTGCGCCGGAGACTGCAGTGCTCCCTGTGCTGGTGCGCGGCGTCGTCTGGGACAAGGCAGCCAGACATCCATTGCTCGCGATCAAGCGGTCCAGATTCGAAAAGGAGAAACTGGCGACGGCTCTGCAACTGCTGGCGCATGTCACCCTTCGCTCGAGGGATGTCCATGTAAGCGTGCAGATCGGCAGGCCGGTCACAGCCGCACAGCTCGGCGATACGAATACCCGCGTGATGCACGCGGCGGTGCTGGCGGAGATGAAAGTGCTGATCGAGAATCCGCCCGTCGGCAAGGGGATAAGCGCGTTATGAATGGAAGCTCATCGCCACAGCGATCACACGTGCGCCTGCGGCACAGTGCAGGCAGAGCGCAGTGAGAAAGGATGAGGAAGGCTCAGTGCTTTCTTTGGCTGAGAGCAAAGGCATTCGCGTGCTGCGCGTCTTCGCGGTTTACCTCGTCCTCGCAGTTTTGCTCTGGTGGGCAGTGCGCAACGCGCCGCTGTTCGAGATCCGGGAAACTCTGCGTTTGCTGCGGCCGGGACAGATCGCGCTCCTACTGGCCATCAACGCGCTCGTCATCCTGTGCATGAGCCTGCGCTGGTGGCTGGTGGTGCGCGCCGATGCCCCGCGCATCCCGTTCATCCCGTTTGTCGGCTACCGTCTCTCCGTGTTCGCTCTGAGCTATTTCACGCCGGGGCCTCAAGTGGGCGGCGAACCTTTGCAGATCCTCTATCTGCGCAGCAATCATGGGCTGACCTTTGCGCGCGCGGTCTCGGCCGTCTTGATCGACAAGCTGCTGGAGTTCCTCGGAAATTTTGTCTTCATCGGCATCGGGCTGTTCGCGATCGCACGAGTGGGACTGCTGCCGGCGAACCGGAGCCTGGGCGCCGCCGGCTGGATCGCGCTGACGTTGTTGATGATCTGGCCGGCGCTGCACCTGGTCCTGCTCGGCCGAGGCAGGCATCCGATCAGCGCGATCTTACGCGCGCTCCTGGGCGGATCGCACAGGATAAAGTGGTTCCGCCTGATCGTGGTTTCGGAATACCTGGCCGGCACCTTCGTGCGCCGACACCCGCGCGCCCTGAGCAGCGCGCTGGCGGTCTCGCTCGTGGCCTGGACCGGAATGGGACTCGAATATCTGCTCATGCTGGGATTTCTGGGCATCCGGCTCGTGCCGTGGGAGGCGCTGGCGGGTCTGACCGCCTCGCTGCTGGCCTTTCTGCTGCCCCTCCCGGGCGGTCTCGGTGCCCTGGAGGCCAGCCAGGTGCTGGCGCTCGGCGCGTTTGGGTATCCGGCGGCCACGGCGATCAGTCTGACCCTGCTGATGCGCGCACGCGATCTGTTGAACGGCGGGCTGGGAGCAGTATTGGCCGGTCGCGGATTTGGCAGGTAAAATCCGGCGCACTCGCCCCATCTTTTGTTTAATTACAGGAGCGTCTATGAAACTCAAATTGCGACATTATGGGATCATCGTGTTCACTCTGGCGACGGCCTTTTTGCACCTGGCTGTGTATCCGGACATCGCCGCGTCCGACCCGATCTTTCTAAACGGATTTGGATATCTTGCATTGCTCGGAATGTATTTTCTGCCAATCCCGGCGTTTCAAAATACCCCGAAACTGAATTGGTGGGCGCTGCTGCTCTATACACTTCTGACCATCATCTTATGGGTCTTCCTGGGCAACCTGGACTTCGGATCCACCCGCACCAGCGTCATCGGGTATTGCGCCAAAGCCGCGGAGATCCTGCTGGTCATTTGTCTCTGGCTGGACAGGCCCGCGGGCTGGAACAAGCGTGAATCCAAAACAATCGCTGGACCGACCGGGATGTAATCGCACATCCCGCGAAATCGATTGTTGGCAAGTGGATGCTCGAGGTTCCGTTGCGGGCCGCCGCACGACTGCCGATCAGCGCGCCGACTGCGAAATGACCGTGGCGGCGACCCGCCTTTATTCGCAGGATTGCAATCCCCAAGCTCGGCAGGTCGGGCTAAAATGAACTGCCCGGATGTGAATCGTAATCGCGAAGCCGGCTCTTCGTTTCAATAGCTGCTCGACATTCCAAAGGAGTTGCACAATGAGACTGACAGGCATTCAGTTTGGGATCATCCTGGCCAACCTGGCGACGGCCATCCTGCACCTCTCGCTGTACCCGAAGCTGGGTTTCGATCCGATCTTCCTGAACGGCTTCGGATACCTCGCTCTGCTCGGCGCCTACTTCCTGCCGATTCCTTTTTTTCAGGAGAAGCACCAGTTGGTGTGGTGGGCACTGGTGGGCTATACCGTATTGACGATCGTGCTGTGGTTCATCCTTGGCGACAAACACTTCGTCGCCGGCACCACCAGCGCCATCGGTTATTACGCCAAGGCCTCCGAAGTCGTGCTGCTCGTCTTGCTCTGGCTGGATAAACCCTAAGCTATTTTCGATGGGGGTAAAATGAACGGGTGAATCGCACAACGTTGTACTTTACCGCGCCGAAACAGGTGGAGCTTCGCGAGGAGCAAATCCCTGACCTCGGCGCGGACGAGATTCTGGTCGAGACGGTTTGCTCCGCGATCAGCGCTGGGACCGAGATGCTTGTTTACCAGGGCCGCTTCCCGCGGAACCTTGAGACGGATTCCGCTATCGAGGCCTTGCGCGGCGGCTTCAAGTACCCGATGGCCTATGGGTACGCATGTGTTGGAAAAGTGGCCGAAGTTGGTAAATCAGTAAATCGGAATTGGGCCGATCGCCTGGTTTTTGCATTCCAGCCGCACAGCTCGCACTTCGGTGCCAGCGCCGAATCGCTCCTCCCCATCCCTTCCTCCCTATCCCCTGAATCGGCGTCTTTCCTTCCTAATATGGAGACGGCCGTCAACCTCGTGCAGGACGCGGCTCCGATTCTCGGCGAACGCGCGCTCGTGCTTGGGCAAGGAGTCGTGGGCTTGTTGACCGCTGCCCTGCTGCACGAATTCCCTCTGGAAACTTTGGTGACTGCTGATCGCCATGAACTCCGCCGCAAGGCGTCATTGGATTTGGGTGTGACCGATGCGCTCGATGCGGCCGCGTCCAACTTTCATCCCGCCGCGCGGAGCTTGTCGAACCGCAAGAACTACGATCTAACCTTCGAACTCAGCGGCTCGCCCGCCGCGCTCGACGACGCGATCGCCCTGACGGCCTTCAGCGGACGCGTGATCATCGGTTCGTGGTACGGCGAGAAGCGTGCTCCGATCGACCTGGGCGGCGCATTCCACCGCTCGCGCATCCAATTGATTTCGTCACAGGTCAGCACCATCGCGCCCGAGCTGTCCGGCCGCTGGGATAAGTCGCGCCGTTTCGAGGTGGCTTGGAAGGCGCTCGAAAGAATCAAGCCCGAAAAATGGATCACGCATCGCTTCGCACTGCAAAAAGCCGCGGAAGCCTATCGCCTGCTGGACGAAAGTCCACAGGAGACAATTCAGATTGTCTTCGAGCCCGCGACGACTTGACAGCGATCGTGCTGGATACATCTGCTTTAAACACAAAGGACACAAAGTACTCGAAGGATTTTCCTTTGTGCCCTTTGTGCCCTTCGTGTTTAGATTCCTGACACAGGAGAATATATGTATACCCTTTCCGTACGCCGCGACTTCATCGCCCGCCACTTCCTGATCGGAGGCGATTGGGGTCCGGAAAACGATCCCAATTCGCATCATTTCGTCCTGGAGTTACAGCTCTCCGGCAATGATCTGGACCAGCACGGCTATCTGGTGGATATCGTCGACGTGGATAAACAGCTCGATGCGGTCATCGCTGGCTACAAAGAACAGATGCTCAACGACAAACCTGAATTCGCCGGACTGAACCCATCCCTGGAACATTTCGCGCGTATCCTGGCCACAGCGCTAAATGAGCGCATCCGGGCGAAAAATATTTCGACGCTCAAAGTTGTCCTGTGGGAAAACGAGAGCGCCTGGGCTTCGTATGCGTTGGAACGTTAGAACGTTCAAACGTTGCAACGTCAAAACACTGAATGAACATCGGCCTTGTCATCCACGGCTCGCTCGATACGCTGAGCGGCGGATACCTGTACGACCGAAAGCTGGTGGAATATTTGCGCGCGCAGGGTGACACTGTTGAGATCATCTCGCTGCCCTGGCGAAATTATGCCGCGCACCTTGCGGACAACCTGTCCCTGCGGCTGCCGACGGGGCTGGACCTGGTGATCGAGGATGAGCTTAATCACCCCTCCCTGCTCGCCGCCAACCGCAGACCACATCCCTATCCCGTCATCTCGCTCGTGCATCATTTGCGCTCTTCCGAGCAGAGGCCGGGCTGGCAGAACCGCTTCTATCGTTGGGTGGAGAGACTCTATCTGCAGAGCGTCGACGGATTTATTTTCAACTCGCGCACTACAAAACGGGCGGTCCAGGACCTCGTCGGCGCGCACGCTCCATCGCTGGTCGCTTATCCGCCCACAGATCGCTTCGAGGAAACCATCAAGGACCATGAAATCCGCGCTCGCGCCGAGAGCGACGAATTCGGGGTCTTGTTCCTCGGGAATGTGATCCGGCGCAAGGGATTACACACGCTCCTGGAGGCGATGAGACATCAGAGGCGAGACATTAGGCTGGATGTCGTCGGTTCGTTGAGCTCCGAGCCCAGCTACGCGCGGGCCATGCAGGCGGAGGCCGAGGTCTCAGGTCTATCGTCCATTGTCCAATTCCACGGCCCGCTGAGTCAAGACGAGCTCATCCCGTTTCTTCGACAGGCGCATGTGTTGGCTGTGCCATCGTCGTACGAGGGCTTCGGCATCGTCTACCTCGAGGGCATGGCCTTCGGCCTCCCGGCCATCGGCACTACCGCCGGCGCGGCGTCCGAGATCATTACGGACGGCGTGGACGGGTTCCTCGTCAGCCCGGGAGACGCCGATTCGCTGGAGGACGGGCTCAGGGTCCTGGCCGGGAACCGGGACCTGCTCGCCCGAATGAGCCTGGCTGCCCGCGAGCGGTACAACCGTCAGCCGAAATGGGAGACCACCGCCGGGCAGGTCCGGTCCTTTCTGCACGAAAGAATAGGGTATAATTCACTTACAACAACCTCATCGGGTCATGATTAGCAAATCTACCGACTCACAACTCAGCAGTCTTTCGCTCTCTTTGTTTGAGCGTTCGCTCAATCCCCCCAAAAACCGCTTGACTTCTGAAGAATAGGAAATTTCGTGAACTTCAAACAATTTAATCTGGATTCTCGCCTGATGGCGGGCATCACGCGCGCCGGCTACGAAACAGCGACGCCGATCCAGGAGGCGGCCATCCCTGCTGCCCTGCGCGGTCGCGACATCATCGGCACCGCGCAGACGGGCACGGGCAAGACCGCCGCGTTCGTCCTGCCCATTTTGCACAAACTTCTCGACGGTCCGCGCAACGTTTCGCGCGTCCTGATCGTCACGCCCACGCGCGAGCTCGCCGAGCAGATCAATGACGTGGTGCATGACCTGGCTGTGGGCACACGCCTGCGCAGCGCGACGATCTACGGCGGCGTCGGCGCCGGGCCTCAGATCAAGGCCCTGCGCGAGGGCACCGAAATCCTGATCGCATGTCCCGGTCGCCTGCTGGACTTGATGAACCAGCGCCAGGCGCGGCTCGATCGCATCGAGATCCTGGTGCTGGACGAAGCCGATCGCATGTTCGACATGGGCTTCCTGCCCGATGTGCGGCGCATCATCCAGGCCGTCCCGGCCAAGCGTCAGACCATGCTGTTCTCGGCCACCTTTCCGGCCGAGATCGAGCAGCTGGCCTCGCATACGCTCAAGGAACCGCAGCGCATCGCCATGGGGCTCAGCAAGCCTGCTCATACAGTAACGCACGCGCTGTATCCGGTGCCCGCGCACTTGAAGTCCGCGCTGCTGCTCGAGTTGCTCAAACAGACCAAGACCGAATCGGTGCTGATCTTCACACGCACCAAGTACCGTGCGCAAAAAGTGACCAACCAGATCGAGCGGGCCGGCTTCAAAGTCACCAGCTTGCACAGCGACCGCACGCAAGGGCAGCGCCAGTCCGCGCTGAAGAGCTTCAAGAGCAAGCATCACCAGATCATGGTGGCCACCGATATCGCGGCGCGCGGCCTGGACGTCGAGAGCATTTCGCACGTGATCAACTTCGACATGCCGGACACCGCCGACGCGTACATCCACCGTATCGGACGCACCGGCCGCGCCGAGCGCACCGGCGATGCGTTCACGCTCGTCACTCCGGAAGACAACGACCTGATCCGCACGCTCGAACGCATTATGGGCAAGCCGCTGCCCCGCGCGACGGTGGAAGGGTTCGACTACACCGTGCCCGCGCCGCCCCGCTCTGCCGGCGGCATGCGCGGCGACCATCGCAATCGGGCCCCTGCCCGCCCAGCTCCTACCCCGACGCGTCACATGCGCAACGGACTCGCGCCGAGGCGAAGGAAATAGGCACATCCCCCGGGAGTCCCATCGTCTTCATCTCCAAGACCTGTTTCGGACATTCTCTGCAACCAAGTATGTAGATAAACTGCGTGCCTCGCAGGCAAGATTCCCTGGAGGAGAAGACATGTCCATAAACCGCTCGCTCTCGATCGCGCTCGTTTTGTCCCTTATGCTCACCGCATGTGGCTCGACTCAGGCCCTATCAGGGTCTGCTGGTCAATCCGCGGCAGATATCGGCGCCCCGCCGGAAGCTGCGGCCGTGCAACAGACCGTCGCCGCCGCCGCCGGTGCTGCGGCCCAGGCCCAGGTCGACGCGCAAACCTTGGCGGGCGCATCAGCCGAGGAACAGGCCGAGGCCGCTGCACAGGCATCCGCCTCAGCGTCCGCCGCAGCCAGCGCCGCGTCGGCTGCAGCGGCTTCTGCCTCTGCGCTGGCCAACGCAACCGCCAGCGCAGAGGCCCAGTCATTTGCTGCCGCTGCAGCGGAAGCCGCAGCCAAATCCGAAGCGGCTGCGCAAGCCGCCGCGCAGGCTAATGCCGAAGGCAACACCGCCGCGGTAGCCGCCGCGGCCGCGTCCGCTTCCGCCTATGCTTCTTCGGCTGCTGCAAGCGCCGCTGCGGCCGCTGCTTACAGCTATGCAGCCGCCTCCAGTAATGCCGATGCCCTGGCCGCAGCCGAATCCGCTGCCGAGTCCGCCGCGGAGGCCCAAGCCGCCGCGGAAGTTGCTGCGAATGCGCAGGCATCCGGGAACGCGCAGGCCGCGATCGAGGCTGCTGCTCAGGCAGCAAGTCATGCTGCGGATGCTGCCGCCTCCGAGGCCCAGGCTGCCGCAGCTGCAAGTTCGCAGGTCGCAACCTCGACTTCGAGCGCGCCGAGTAGCTCCAATTTATTGAGCATCGTGGTGCTCGTCGTCCTGCTGGCAGGCGCGGCATTCTGGTTCTTGAGCCGCAACAAGAAGAAATCCAGCGCATAGATCTAGTGGATCGTCGAAATCCTCGGCCTGAATCAGGCCGGGGATTTTTTGCAATAAATAGCTCCGAACAGACATGAGATCCAAAAATCCGCAAGGCATTCTTCTGGCTGCCTTAATCCGGAAATCTTGTGCGAGGCGAGGACGTAAGTCGACGATCGTTTGGGGGTTGACGGCTGTCCGTAACCAGTTTCCGGCGGTGGAGTAGTGACGCCAAAGGCACCACGTATCGAGACCGTCCCGTCTCGAGGAGAGGCAGATTTTTTGTTGGCAAACCAGTCTGGTTGATGAATCAAAAGAGCCCCGCGAAACGCGGGGCTCTTTTTGGTTTAGTTCAGGACAGTGACGTTGCTGGCCTGCGGACCCTTCGGGCCTTGTTCGACAGCGAACTCGACCTTCTGGCCTTCCTGCAGGTTGCGGAAACCATCACCCTGGATAGCGGAAAAGTGGACGAATACGTCCGGTCCGCCATCGCGTGCGATGAAGCCGAAGCCCTTGTCGCCGTTGAACCATTTGACCGTACCATTAATACGCTCAGACATTGTGTTTGCCTCCTTTGGCAAATTAGAATTGTTAGGTGTCTGTTTTGTTCCATCGGAGGGCAAAACAAAACAACCCACGGATCAAACCGTGAGTTGTCGCTGCTCTTAGACCAACGTGAACTTACTGTTATCCTACGCGCTCAAATATAGCACAGTTCGCCGAATGAGTCAACCCTAAATGAGTGGCAGTTTTCGAGCGATTGCGAAGAAACGTGCGATTTATCTTGGTGCTATAATCTTTTTACCATGAATTTCTTGATCACCGGAGCCGCGGGATTCCTCGGCTCTTCGCTTGCCAATCACCTCGCGCGCGAGGGACACCAGGTGCGCGGGCTGGACGACCTCTCCACCGGCGATCCGCAGTCGCTGGCCCCGGATGTGCATTTCACGCGCGGAGACGTCAGTGACCGGCCGAAGCTGTGGACCCTGCTGCAGGAAGTAGACGTGGTCTATCACCTGGCCGCGCGCGTCTCGGTGCAGGAGTCGATGCTGTATCCGCGCGACTACAACACTGTCAATGTCGGCGGGACGGTCGCGCTTATGGAAGCCATGCGCGATGTGGGCGTCCGCCGCGTGGTGCTCGCCTCCTCCGGCGCGGTGTACGGCGACCTGGGCGCGCTGCCGCTGGTGGAGTCGCTGACGCCCAACCCGCGCTCGCCGTATGCGGTCTCCAAGCTGGCCGCGGAGTATTACGTCCGCACGATCGGCGAGCTGTGGAAGATCGAGCCGGTCTGCCTGCGCATCTTCAATGCGTATGGACCCGGCCAGCACCTGCCCCCCTCGCATCCGCCGGTCGTTCCGCATTTCCTGCGCCAGGCGCTACGCGGCGGGACGCTGGTGGTGCACGGCGACGGCAGCCAGACGCGCGACTACGTGTATGTGGACGATGTGGTCAGCGCCATGGTGGCCGCCGCCACCGCGCCCGGCATCAACGGACTGACCATCAACGTCGGCTCGGGTCAGCAGACCAGCTTGCGCGAGCTGGTCAAGAACGTGCAAGAGGTGACGAACAGCGAGGCGGAAGTCCTGTATAACGACCAGACCTCGGGCGGCGTCTCCCACCTGTGCGCCGACCTGACGCTGGCCGGCCAGAAGCTTAACTATCGCCCATCGATCTCGCTCAGCCAGGGCTTGCGGCTCACCCTGCAGCGCGATCCAAGACTGAAATAATCAAACACAAAGGGCACAAAGGACTCAAAGGAAGTACCTTCGTGCCCTTTGTGTCCTTCGTGTTGAAATGATTCTTCCCCGCAAGTTCTACAACCGCCCCACGCTCACCGTCGCACGTGCGCTCATCGGTGCACGCCTGATCCGCGTGCAGGATGGTCTGCGTTTAGTTGGCTTGATCACCGAGGCCGAAGCCTACATCAGCCAGGAAGACCTGGCGTGTCATGCCAAAGCCGGCCTCACCCCGCGTACGAAAGTCATGTTCGGACCGCCCGGGCACGCGTACGTGTATTTCACGTATGGCAATCACTGGATGCTAAACGTCGTCACCGAAAAGGAAGGATTTCCCGCGGCGGTGTTGATCCGCGCCATCCAACCGATCGAAGGCGCGGACGTGATGTCGGCGCGGCGCGCGGGACGCGATACGTTCGGTCCCGGCAAGCTCACGCAGGCGCTGGGAATCACCAAGGCGGAGAACGGCGCCGATCTTACGGAATCAACTGACGGGTTGTGGATCGAAGCGGGCCACCCGGTCCCCGATTCGGCCGTGACGATTGGACCGCGCGTGGGGTTAAACAATACACCGGAGCCCTGGCTGTCCAAGCCGTGGAGATTTCTGGTAAAAGGTTGGAATATTTAACATGTCATTGCGAGGAGCCGTGATCGGCGACGAAGCAATCCCCTAATAACCGGGAGATTGCTTCGCCCTATCGGGCTCGCAATGACATAAATCAGACGGAGGCAGCATGGGTTTACTCGACGGAAAAAAAGCACTGATCTTTGGCCTCGCCAACGAACGTTCCATCGCCTGGGGCATCACGCAGGCGTTCCAGCGCGAGGGCGCGGAGCTCGGCATTAGTTATGCAGGCGAGATGCTCGAGAAACGCGTCAAGCCGCTGGCCGAACAGGTCGGTTGCAAGTGGGTGGAAGAGTGCGACGTGACCAGCGACGAGCAGATCAAAGCAGTAGCTGAGAAAGCAGCCAAGCATTTCGGCAAGATCGACGTACTCGTGCACTCGATCGCCTTTGCCGGCCGCGATGAGCTCAGCCGGCCGTATTATCAAACCAGCCGGGATGGATTCAAGAACGCGCTGGACATCAGCGTTTATTCGTTCGTCGCGCTGGCCAACGCCTTTCATTCGATCCTCAACCCGGGCGCCTCATTGCTGTGCCTCACGTACTACGGCTCGGTGAAGGTCGCACCGAACTACAACGTGATGGGCGTGGCCAAGGCTGCGCTCGAATCGTCCACACGCTACCTGGCATATGACCTCGGACCTGAAAAGATCCGCGTCAATGCCATCTCGGCCGGCCCGATCCGCACCCTGGCAGCCGCGGGCGTGGGCGGTTTCCGCGATATGTACAAGCACTTCGCGGATGCCGCCCCTTTGCGCGAGAACGTCACGATCGAGGACGTGGGCAACGCGGCTGTATTCCTGGCCTCGGACCTCTCAGCCCGCATCACCGGCGAGATCCTGTATGTTGATTCCGGCTTCAACACGGTCGGAGTGCAGATGAAACCGAAAGGCGACGAGGAAAAGGCCGAATAGAGGGCAGCGAAACGTAGGGCGGACCTGGAGCCTGCGCAGAGCAGAGCGAAGCGTCCGCCCTTTTTTCTTTAAGCGGTAGAATTAGGCCGCTATGTTCAAACGCAACAGTACCCCTGTCGAAACCGCCCAACCCGCCGTCCAGGCCGTGGAGCGCATCACCTCGGTGCTCGGCTCCGGCGTCGTCTGGCACGGGTCGCTCAACGGGAGCGGCGGCGTGCGAATCGAGGGCGCCTTCGAAGGCGAGATCGCCCTGCGCGGCATGCTCGTGGTTGGCGAGACCGGCCGGGTCACGTGCCAGAACGTGCGCGCCAACACGGTCATCGTGGCCGGGGCAGTGCGTGGCAACATCACCACGCAAAAGCTCGAGATCCGCTCGACGGGCCGCGTATGGGGCGATGTCGTCACGACCGCCTTTGTGACAGAAGAGGGCGCGTTCCTGCGCGGTCAGATCCGGATGGAAGAGACGGTCGAGCTGGACCTTGGGCCGGCTCCCGATTCGACGCCTTCGGAGGTCGCGGCCGCCGAGTCCGTCGCGCAGACCATGCCCATCGGCACGCCGCTCGGCGACGGCAGCACCACCAAAGTCGTCAGACGAAAAAAGAACGCGACCTAAATATTTCAAGTAGACAGTCAGCGCCAATCCAGTGGGGAGTGAACTTCGGACGCGACCCGAAGACTATTGACTCTTGCCACCAAGGTACAAAATCTCGAAGACACCAAGAACAAAAGACTTTGTGCCTTCGTGTTTTCGTGCCTTGGTCGTGAATCTTCCAGCGGACTCGTAGAGTTTTATCTCAGCAATGAAATTTGCCGAATTGAACATTCAGACCCAGCGCGAGGCACCCAAAAACGCGCGCACGCAGGGATTCGCTCTTCTCGTTCGCGCGGGCTATCTCAGCCGCGAACGCGAACTCCTGCCGCTTGGCAAATGGGCCGTCGGCCACTTTGAGAAGCTGGCTGCGGCCGACGCATCCTCTTTCCTCTTTCATCTCTCATTACCAACCCTTCGTTCCGACTCAGAAACATTCTTCCCTATTTCCACGGGTCCGATCCAAGTTCTGCATTGCCCAGCTTGCGGCTATGCCGCGCGGCAGGAATTGGCATCCTTTCGCAAGTCCATCCCGCCGGTTGAAACCGCGCTGCCGCTGGAAAAAGTATCCACCCCGAATTGCAACACGATCGAATCACTCGCTGGTTTTCTTGGGATACCGGCGGAGAAAACCGCCAAAGCGATGATGTTCACACGCGTTGCGGACGGCAAATTCGTGTTCGTCGTGCTGCGCGGCGACATGGCGTTGAGTGAAGCGAAGCTCAGCCGCGCGGTCGGCGCGGTCCGGCTCGCGTCGGAAGACGAGATCGTACGGGTCGGTGCGATCCCCGGCTACGCCTCGCCGATCGGCTTGACGGACGCGCTGGTGATCGTCGACGACCTCATCCCGGGCTCGCCCAACCTGGTTGCCGGCGCGAACGAAGATGGCCATCACCTCTTGAACACGAATCACGGGCGCGATTACCGCTCCGATCTCGTGGAGGACCTGGTTCGGGCATCCGAGGGCGATCCCTGTCCGGAGTGCGGCGCAGCGCTCGCCGCGGAGAATGCTGAGGTTCTGTCTTCAGACGGCGCGTTCAAGTTTGATAATATCCTGCTCGCCCTGGCCGAGACGTTTCACGACGACAAGGGGCTGACGCTGCCTGCGCCCGCGTCGTTGTTCGACGTCTACCTCATGCACATCAACGGCAAGGAGATGGATACACGTGCGGCCGCTAATGAGCTGTACGCTGCATTGGAAGCCGCGGACATATCCGTGTTGTTCGATGAGCGCGATGAGCGCGCCGGCGTCAAATTCAACGACGCGGATTTGATCGGCCCGCCGCTGCGCGTGACCGTCGGCGAAAAGTCGTTGCGGAACAGAATGGTAGAATTGAAAGCGCACACGGAGCAACAAAGCCGGCTAATCCCCATGGACACGGCGGTACGTGAAATTGCTGCTGCGCTGAAAAAAATTTC
>DASXQN010000414.1:0-8575 GCA_036507155.1 Anaerolineales bacterium | reverse complement strand
GGCGCGGGTTTTCCGACCGGCATGAAATGGTCTTTCATTGATAACAAGAACTGGCCCCATTATGTGGTTGCCAACGCGGATGAATCCGAGCCCGGCACGTTCAAGGACCGCGAGATCATGGAGAGCAATCCCTTCCAGTTCCTGGAAGGAGTCGCGATCGCCGCGTACGCAGTGGGCGCCAATGTAGCCTATGTGTATCTGCGCGGCGAGTTTGCGGAGGCAGGCGCGACGATGGACGCGAAACTGGCCGAGATGGAACATGCCGGGATCCTGGGGGACAAGCTCTTCGGCACGGATTATTCGCTTAGGATCTACACACACCTCGGCGCCGGCGCATACATCTGCGGCGAGGAGACCGCGCTGCTCGAATCGCTGGAAGGCAAACGCGGCCAGCCGCGCGTGCGCCCGCCGTTCCCTCCGGCTATGGGTTTGTACGGCAAACCGACCATTATCAACAACGTGGAAACATTCACCAACGTGCCCATGATCCTCGCCAACGGCGCGGAGTGGTACAAGTCGATGGGCACCAATGACAGCACAGGCGTGAAGATCTTCTCGCTCTCCGGCCGCGTCCGCAAGCCCGGCAATTACGAATTGCCCTTCGGCGCCACCTTTCGTGAGCTGATCTACGAACACGGCGGCGGCGTTTTGGACGGCCGACCGGTGAAGGCGATCATGCCGGCGGGCGCGTCCTCCTCATTAATCGTGGTGGATGACAAGACCCTCGACACGCCGATCGACTATGCCAGCGTCCGCACGCTCGGCGCGGACCTGGGTTCTGCCTCCATAATCGTGCTCGACGATACGGTCAGCATGGACTGGTTGATCCGCAAAACGGTCCATTTCTTCACGCACGAATCCTGCGGCAAGTGCACGCCCTGCCGCGAAGGCACCTACTGGATGTCGCACCTCGTGGACCGCATCTACGACGACGGCTCGGAGGCGGATGTGGACTTGCTTCTGAACGTCGCCAAGCAGATGCAGGGCAAATGCCTGTGCGCGCTGGGCGAATTTTCCACCATGGCAGTAGTGACCGGGATCGAACGTTTCCCGCAGGACTTCAAGAAAAAATCCCCTCTCCCTGTGGGAGAGGGTTAGGGTGAGGGCGTCGATGTCAAAGCTGATCACGTTCACGATCGACGGCATCCAGGCGACGGTCCCCGAGGGGACGCTGGTCGTCGACGCGGCCAAACAAGCCGGGATCGACATCCCCGTCTTTTGCTACCACCCGAAAATGGAACCGGTCGGGATGTGCCGCATGTGCCTTGTGGAGCTTGGCCGCCCGGTCGTGGACCGCGCCACGGGACAGGTGGTGATGGAGAATGGCCAGCCCAAGATCCAGTTCCTGCCGAAGCTCGAAACCGCCTGCACCAGTCCTGTTTCGGAAGGGATGGTCGTGCTCTCGCAGTCCGCGAAAGCGCGCCAGGGCCAGCAGAGCACGGTGGAATTTTTGCTGACCTCGCACCCGCTAGACTGTCCGATCTGCGACAAAGGCGGTGAGTGCCCGCTGCAAAACCTGACCATGCAGTACGGTCCGGGCAGCAGTCGATTCCCGTTCGACGAGAAAATGCATCTCGCCAAGGCGATGCCGCTGGGCGATCTGATCTATCTCGACCAGGAACGCTGCATCCAATGCGCGCGCTGCATTCGTTTTCAGGATGAGATCGTCGGCGAGTCGGTGCTCGGCTTCGACGAGCGCGCCCGCTCGATGCAGATCGTCTCGCTCTCCGACCCGCCCTTCGATTCAGTTTTCTCGGGCAATACCACCGACATCTGTCCGGTGGGCGCGCTGACGACCGCCGACTTCCGCTTCCAGGCGCGTCCCTGGGAGCTGGGCGCCACGGCCTCGATCTGCACGCAGTGCCCGGTGGGCTGCAATACCACGCTGAACACGCGCCGCGAGGCCGCGGCGGATGGCCGCGTGGTCGTCAAGCGCGTGATGCCGCGTCAGAACGAATCGGTCAACGAGATCTGGATGTGCGACAAGGGCCGCTTTGCCCATCACTATCCCGAGAGCGATTCGCGCCTCACCCGGCCGTTGGTCCGCAAGAAGGTCGGGGCGGACGGCCGCGCAGAGCGGCCCTTGCAGCGCGCATCATGGAACACTGCCATCGATCTGGCCGCCGCGAAGATGAGCGCGGCCAAGGACGATACGATCGTGCTGGCCTCCGGCCGGCTTTCGAATGAGGACCTGTTCAACCTGAAAGCCCTGGCTGACGGCTTGGGCGGACAAGCCCTGCTGTATTCCGACATGGGCGGCGGAGACCTGACCGCGCTGGTGGGCGTCGGCGAGGGTACGGACCTCGGCACGCTCGGCAAAGGTGACGCGATCCTGGTGGTGGCCTCCGACTTGTATGAAGAAGCCCCGATCTGGTGGCTGCGCGTCAAACAGGCCGCGGACCGCGGCGCGACCTTGATCGTAGCCAACCCGCGCGCCACCAAACTCGATAGGTTCGCCTCATTCGTCGTGCGCTACGCGTACGGCGAGGAGACCAAGACCGTGCAGGGCTTGCTCCGCAAGAGCAAGGTCGGCGAAGCATTCTCGAAGGCGGCCAACGCAGTCGTTTTCTTCGGCAGCGATGGCTTGGGTCTGGAAGGCTCGTCCAACCTGGCGGCCGCGTGCGCGAAGCTGCTGCAGCACAGCGGCCATACCGGTCGCGCCAACAACGGATTGATCGGCGTCTGGCAGCGCGCCAACGACCAGGGCGCCTGGGAGCTCGGCTTCCGCCCGGCAGAGGACCTGCAGTCCGCGTTCGATAAGGCGGGTGTGGTCTACATCGTTGGCGCGGACCCGGTGGGGGACGGGTCCATCAAAATAAAGAACAGAAAACAAAAGCCGTTCGTCGTGGTGCAGGAGTTGTTGGAGACGGCCACTACGGGCATAGCGGATATCGTCCTGCCGGCGCAGGCCTTCAGCGAACGCGAGGGCACCTATACGTCTGGCGAGCGGCGCGTGCAGCGTTTTTATGCCGCTGTCCCCGCGCCCGGCGAAGCGCGGCCGGACTTCTCGATCACGGCCCAGATCGCCAAAGAAGCCGGGGTCATTATGGAAGATACGTCCGCGGCGGTGGTCTTCGATATTCTGGCGGCCTCGGTGAAGCCGTTCGAGGAGCTGAATTACAGCCGGCTGGCCGAGGTCAAGCCGCAGACGCCGATCGTCGGCCGCGATGACATGTATTACGGCGGCACAACCTACGAGAACAAACATGGTTTGGGCGTACAGCTCGCGCCGGCCGCTCAGCCCGGGGAAACGGTCCGCCTGCCCAGGGTTCGGAAGGCCCTTCGACTGCGCTCAGGATCGGCCCTTCGTACCAAAGATAAAGAATTACTCGCGGTGCCGGTCACGCGCCTATATGACCGCGGTCTCACCGTGAGTACGGCGGAATTGCTGGAGGATCACATCGGCCAGCTCACCGTCTCGCTGCATCCGCAGGCGGCTGAGAAGCTGGGCCTGCAGGCCGGCAAGACCGTTAAGCTGAGTTTCGACGGAGTCAGCGGGGAGGCCATGCTCAAGATCGACGAGTCGATCGCGCCGGGCATCGCGCTGGTGCCGCGCAGTATGGGGCTGGCCATCGCCGGGCCGGTACCGGCCAGGGTGAAGTGATGGATTGGATCCAGTCGGTCGAGTGGATTTTGAAAGGATTGATCCTGATCTTCACGCTGCTGGGCGGATTTGCGTATCTGACCTGGTACGAGCGCCGCGCGCTGGCGCGCATCCAGACGCGCATCGGCCCCAACCGCGCCGGACCCTTCGGCCTGCTGCAGCCGATCGCCGACGCGATTAAGTTGATCTTCAAAGAGGAATTCACACCGGCGAAAGCCTATAAGATCGTTTTTTTCCTGGCTCCGATCATCACCGTGGTGCCCGCGCTGGTCATCGCAGCGGTCATTCCCTGGGGCCGCAGCTTCAATTTGTTCGGCCGTGAGATCACACTGTACATCGCCGATATCAACGTGGGCGTCTTGTACTTGATGTCGGTCGCGTCGATCGCGGTGTACGGCATCGTGCTGGCGGGCTGGTCGAGCAACAGCAAGTACGCCATGCTGGGCGGGCTGCGGTCGACGGCCCAGATGATCTCGTACGAACTTTCGCTGGGCCTGGCGTTCGTGACCGTGATCCTGCTCTCCGATTCGACGCGCATGCTGGATATCGTCGAGGCGCAGAAGCCGATGTGGTTCTTCATCCTGCAACCGGTGGGCGCGCTGATCTTCCTGATCGCCACGCTGGCGGAGGTCAACCGGGCGCCGTTCGACATGCCGGAAGCCGAGCAGGAGCTGACTGCCGGCTATCACACCGAATATTCGGGCATGAAGTTCGCGTTGTTCTTCATGGCGGAGTACACGAAGATGATCGTGATTTGCGCCATCGCAGCCAGCCTGTTCTTCGGCGGTTTTCTCGGCCCGGGAGTGGATCGATTTCCCCTGCTGGGCCCGGCCTATATGTTCGTGAAGGTGGTGCTGTTGTTGTTCCTTATGATCTGGGTGCGGGCCACCTGGCCGCGCATCCGTTACGACCGGTTGATGTCCTTCGGCTGGAAGGTGATGCTGCCGCTGTCGCTGGCCGTGGTGTTCTTCACCGCGCTGGGCATCCTGCTGGCGCAGCAGTTCGGCGCTGTTTACATGTGGACGATCCCGGCGCTCTCGCTCTTCGCTGCGCTGGTGGCGGTTGCGCTCGTGGACCAGTCTTTGAGGAGAAAATTCCATGCGACTCGTTGAACCCGTTGTGGAAATGGTCCGCGGCCTGTGGCGCACACTGACCTCGATGCTCGAACGCCCGGTCACCTATCAGTATCCGGAAGAGAAGCGGCCCGTACGCGCGCGCTTCCGCGGCCGGCACGTGCTCAAGCGCTATGACAACGGGCTCGAGAAATGCATCGGCTGTTCGTTGTGCGCGGCGGCCTGCCCGTCCGATGCGATCTTCGTGGAATCGGCCGCGAACACGGACGAACAACGTTTCTCGCCCGGCGAACGCTACGCTTCCACGTATGAGATCAACATGCTGCGCTGCATCTTCTGCGGCTACTGCGAAGATGCCTGTCCCACCGAGGCGATCGTGCTCGGTGACAACTACGAGCTGAGTTTCACCTCGCGCGGCCAGGCGATCTATCCGAAGGAAATGCTGATCGAGGGTGTGCGGCCCGGCGGCCAACCGACGCCCCAGCGCGTGCCGCCCGGTTTGTACACGCGCTCCGTGCCCGAGATGAAAGACCCGCAAGATTGAAGATTTGAGATTGCTGATTGCAGATTGATCGATCCAAGACAATCTTCAATCCAATCTACAATCTGAAATCATCAATCATCAATACTATGGACCTTCTCCTTTTCCTGATCCTCGCCCTAATCGCCATCGCCACCGCGCTCGGCATGCTGTTGAGCCGCAACGCGGTGTATTCGGCGTTGTTCCTGGTGCTGAATTTCGCCACGGTGGCGGTCTTCTTCCTGCTGCTGGGCGCGCCGCTGATCGCCATGGCGCAGGTGACGGTGTATGCAGGCGCCATCATGGTGCTCTTCCTGTTCGTGATCATGCTGCTGGGTGTGGACCAGTTGGCTCCCTCGAAAGCCCTGCCCTGGCAGCGTCCTTTGGCGCTCACCCTGGCACTGGCGCTCGTTGCGGAGACGGTCTATCTTTTGGTGGCGCGCGCCCCGTCTGCGGCGGTAGTCTCCCAGCCGGATGTCACCGTGAACACCATGCAGAACCTGCGCGAGCTCAGCACGATGCTGTTCGATCAATACCTCCTGCCCTTTGAGGTCACATCGGTATTATTGCTGGTTGCGATGGTGGGTGCGATCGTCCTGACAAAGCAAGAGAAAGGACAGTAGCAGTGAAAACACGAAGCGCGAATGTTCAAAGACCAAAGACCTTGGACTATAGACATGGTTTCGCTGCCCGCTCTGCGCCGGGGACATTTTCATGGTACCGGTAGATTATTACATCATTCTCTCTGCGATCCTGTTCACCATCGGTGCGCTGGGCGTGCTGGTGCGCCGCAATCCGCTGGTCATGTTCATGTCGATCGAATTGATGTTGAACGCGGCCAACCTGGCCTTCGTGGCTTTCGGCCGCAACACCTTTAACGGTCAGATCTTCGTGTTCTTTGTGATCGCGGTGGCGGCCGCGGAGGTGGCGATCGGCCTGGCGCTGATCGTGGTCATCTTCAAGTCGCGGCGGGATCTGAACGTGGACGATATGAATACGCTAAAAGGATAGAGAAAAGAAAGAAGAAAGAAGAAAGAAGAGAGTAGAGAGTAGAGAATAGAGAATAGAGAGTTGAGAGTAGTGTCTTATCATCTAATCTCTATTCTCTTGAAACAAGAATATGCACTTAATCGAAACAGCTCCCTCCGGTTTATTCCTGCTGGCTCCCTGGCTCGTTTTCGCGCCGGTCATCGGGCTGTTGATTAACGCGGCCTTCGGGCACCGGTTCAGCGAACGGACGATCGGCGCGGTTGCCAGCCTGGCGTCGGGCGCGGCGTTCGTCGTCTCCGCGCTGCTGGCCATTTCCCTCGCGGCGAACGGCGGGGAGGCGGTGCGCGTCCCGCTGGCGGAGTGGATCCGCATCGGGGCGCTGCAGGTCGATTGGACGTTCCGTGTGGACACGCTCTCGGCCACCATGATGCTGGTCGTCTCCGGCGTGGGGACGTTGATCCACGTCTACGCCATCGGCTACATGCATGAGGACGTGCGCTTCAAGCGCGACCCCGGCAGGTTCCGCCGTTTCTTCGTGTTCCTCAACCTGTTCATCGCCGCGATGATGATCCTGGTCGCCGGCGATTCGTACCTGATGCTGTTCGTCGGCTGGGAAGGCGTGGGCCTGTGCTCCTTCCTGCTGATCGGCTTCTGGTTCGAAATGGATACGCTCGCCCGTCCGTCCTGGGCGAATTCGGACGCCGCCAAGAAAGCCTTCATCGTCAACCGCATCGGCGACTTCGGTTTCCTGATCGCGGCGTTCCTGATGTTCACCCAACTCGGCTCGCTTCAATTTGATGATGTGTTCAAAGCCGCGCAGTCTGCCTCGCCCGGCGTGCTCGTGGCGATCACGCTCTTCCTGCTGCTCGGTGTGGCCGGGAAATCGGCGCAGATCCCGCTATATGTGTGGCTGCCCGATGCGATGGCCGGCCCGACGCCGGTCTCGGCGCTGATCCATGCGGCCACGATGGTGACGGCCGGGGTTTATCTCGTGACGCGCTCCGCGCCGCTGTACAACCTGGCCCCGCAGGCCCAGTATGTGGTGGCGATGACCGGCGCGATCACGGCGCTCTTCGCGGCCACGATCGCGGTCGGCCAGTTTGACATCAAGAAAGTGCTTGCGTATTCGACCATCTCGCAGCTCGGCTTCATGGTCGCGGCCGTGGGAATGGGCGCTTATGCAGCCGGCATGTTCCACCTGATCACACACGCGTTCTTCAAGGCATTGCTATTCCTTTCGGCGGGTTCCGTCATCCTCGGCCTCGAGCGCGGGCATCATCATCTCGCGCATGGTCATCATAGCCACGAAGAAGTGTTCGATCCGAACGACATGCGCAACATGGGCGGCTTGCGCAAGACCATGCCGGTCACCTTCTGGCTTTATCTGATCGGTACGCTGGCGCTGGCCGGCATCGCTCCGTTCGCCGGGTTCTGGTCCAAGGATGAGATCCTGGCGGATGCCTTCGGCGAGGGATACACGGCCGTGTATTGGCTGCTGACCATCGCCGCGTTCTTCACGGCCTTTTACATGGGTAGGCAGATCTGGCTGGTCTTTTTCGGCGAGCCGCGCCACGCTGCTGCAGCCAAGGCGGAGGAAAGCCCGAAGATCATGACTGTCCCGCTCATGGTCCTGGCCTTCCTGTCCGTGGTGGGCGGCGCGCTCAACTTGCCGGGACTGCACACGCTGACCGGGTGGCTCGAACATACGGTCGCGGTGCACGCTGGTGAATTCAATTTGACCGTCGCGCTGGTCTCCACGGGGTTGGCGCTGCTCGCCCTGGGCATGTCCTGGCTGATCTACGGACGCAAGCCTCTCAAGGCGCGGCAGGTCGACCCGCTCAAGCGGCGGCTGGGTCCGCTCTTCAGCGCGCTGGAAAACAAATGGTTCGTGGACGAAGGCTACCAGGTCTTGATCGTCGACCGCTACGACGCGCTGGCGCATTTCCTGGCGGACGTGATCGACTGGCGTTTCTGGCACGACTGGTTCCACGACACGGCCATCGCCGGGACGTACAACTGGCTCAGCCGCATCGCCCTGAACCGCTACGCTGACCAGCGCGGCATCGATGCGTTCGCCAACGCGCTCGGGGACTGGACTAAGAATTTTTCGTCCGCCCTGCGCCGCATTCAGAACGGATTCGTGCGCTCGTACGCGTTGTCTGTTTTGCTGGGCGTGGTATTGATTTTGGGATACTTGCTCTTGAAATAAGAATGTAGATGGGAAATGTTGCAAGTTGAAGGTTGAAAGCCGAACGTCGGGCTCCCAACCTTCAACCTTCAACCTTCAACCTGTAACCTGAAACCTTGAACTTGTAACTGAGGCATACATGGCATTTATTCTTCAACCTCTCACTCTGCTCACGTTCTTTCCGCTGCTGGGCGTGCTGG
>DASXQN010000413.1:0-4454 GCA_036507155.1 Anaerolineales bacterium | reverse complement strand
GAAATCCAAAATGGTATTCGATTGGGAAATTTGGAACTCGTCCCTTTCGCCCCGCCCTGGTTCGAGGGCGACCTTTCGACCGCAGTTTTTGGGGAAAACGATCTGCTGCGGATCGATGCGCCTCGTGCGCCATATGAACCCGGCAAAAATCATGTGATGGGCGCGGTCACCCTGTCCCACCATGACGGCTTCGACATTTCCGCAACCTTCAATGCGGAAGGCGGGGTCTGCAGGGGTGTCGACTATAACTGCGGGAACATATTTGTAAGCAATTGCATGGTCTTCGATTTTGTAGATTTCGATAATATGCAAAAATTCTGCATAGACTCGGCAAGTTTATTTTGGAACCTGGTCGCGTTCGAGAATGGTGCCGTTGTTTACGATTCGAGTGTTCAGCCGAGCGCAACAATCCACGATACGGGAGTCATCTATTATGGAGAGCATCCTATTCCCAATGAGCTCCGCTTAACCTTACAGGGCGGCGTTCTGGCTGGGTACATCAATGGACAGCAGGTGTTTGAACGTGCTGGCACGGAGATCGAAGGGCAGGTTGGAGTGGGATGCATCAATAACGATCTGGAAAGCGAGCTTTCCAACTGTGAAGTGACCGTTGTGATCAGCCCCTGATTTGCACCAGTTGGTTCTATACACGATATGGGCCCGCAGGGCGTGGTTCATCGTCCGCCAGCCGTGCGGCATCATGCCGCACGTGCGCATGCCGCTGGCACGACGCCAGCGGCACAGTCGCGGACCGGCTCATTCGGGTTGGTCGGGTTCGTGCTGAAGGTGGCCTGGTAGACGAGCGGGATGTAATACTTCGGGAAGGCCCCTGCCGAGCAGAAGGGGTGTCCTAAGGACACCCCTTCATAAATGGATGGCTCTACATTGACATTGTTTCATATACTCTGACGCTGGCGATCATTGGACAGCCCTTGGCGATTTGTTCTGCTTCATCAAGGCTGTTTGCATTGATGATTGTGTAGCCAGTTAACGATTCCTTTCCTACCGGCAGTTCTTTCGTTCCCGAACGTGAGATTTCTCTTCCCGGTCCGAGGGAGCTGCCGGGATCGGCGATCTTATCCCCTATGGATGCGAACCACTTGCTCCAGGCATCCATAATTTCGGGCGTGGGCGTTTCAAATCCGTAATGGAAGATCACAAATTTCTTCATTCTTTCTCCTTGTTTTCAATTTGTTATCCGCTCAAGGATTGAGCAGAGTTTCCAAAGTAAACTTCAGCGGAGGCTATGTATCGTTAATCCGAATAAGCCAATCCTGAAGACCGCGCAGTGATTCCCGGTTGAGCGTAAGAAAATTCGTTTGCCCGATCTTGCGACGGGTGACGATACCTCCTTGCTCAAGTACATCGATATGCTTGTGAATTGCCGGTAGAGAGAGATGCCTCAAAAAAGCCAGCTTGCTTATTGAGCATGGTTCCAGACTCAATAAGAAAATGATCTCTCGCCTATGTTTGTTCGCAAGAGCTTCAAAGACAAGATCCAGATCCCGCGGTATCGAAGTCTTGGGCATGATAGTTAACTTATTGGTTAACTATAGCAAGACAATTGAATCCTGTCAAGTTTCCAAAATGTCGATCCGGGGTAGTCCGGAGCGGACCTCCGGTGCGAAGTCCCGCTTAGCGGGGTGCGGCGCAGGCAGATCGGGAGGATGTCTCGATCTTCTGCCTTATAATGTCTGGAATATTTTGTCCTTTTAGCTTCGAACAGAAAGGTATCGCCTTGACATCTCTTGCCGGGAAAGTAGCTCTGGTGACTGGGGCCAGTCGTGGCATTGGCAAAGGCATCGCCCTGGGACTGGGTGAAGCCGGAGCGACCGTTTACGTCACCGGCCGGACAACGGATGAGGGCCAGGCGGCGGTCGCCCTGCCCGGAACGCGGATGGACAACAGCCCATCTCGATCTGCTACAGCGGGCGCCTGGGCTCGGACCCGCTCAAGAGCATGCGTCCCGAAGTCATCATGAAGGCGGGACTCATTCCCGCCCTTTCCCCCAGCCAATGCCATATTTCAGATAGATGGGGCGATTACTTCGGCGCAGCCATCGACCCTGCAGACGGTAGCGCGTGGCTGGTGGGCCAGTACGCCAAAGGAGATTGCTGGGCTACCTGGATCGGGAACCTGGATTGGAGCGTAGCGCCATGAAACCCGTCTTATCGCCGGAGCCGCCAAAGATGGACGGACTCATCTGGGGACCAATTACTCGTGACGACCTAGCCAAGCTCGTCGACCTGGCGCGCGCCTGCTACCAGGTCGATGGTGGTATTCACTCCATGTTCGAGCCGGATCAGATCAGCAGCCGATTCTTCCCGGATGATCCGGGAGCTGCGATCGGTGCAGTGAATGCCGAAGGGCAGCTGGTCGCCTGCAGTGCGGTCAGCGTGTCCGACGATTCAATCACACGGCGGGCCACGCTCGTCGGCCATGTGCGCCCCGACATTCGTAAAAGAGGCTTAGGCACGTATCTGATGCAGTGGAGCCAGGTGCAGGCTCAGAACTTGCTGGCCGGCGCCGCCGCGGACCGGCAGATTCTAAGGATTCCCACCGAATCGCTCACAGACTCAGCGGATCGCCTTTATCTGGCGCACGGCTTTGAGAATGTTTTCGAAGCACTTGTTATGGGGTGGGACCTCCGCCGACCGGTGCCAGATCATCCCCTGCCGCCGGACGTAAGCAGCACGAATTGGCAGCCCGACCTCGCTGATCAATTCTTTCAAGCCTACGATGGCGCATTCCGGGATCGACCAGGCTTCCCGGGATACAGCGCGGAGCAGTGGATCACCGGCGTGACCGAAAATGATCACAAACCGGAATGGACACTGCTCGCATACGTGAACGCTGTGCCCGTGGGTTTTGTGATCGGGAACATCGACCTCAGCCTCGATCCGCCGGGCGGCCACATAGCCCAGGTTGGTGTGATTCCTTCCCAGCGCAACCGCGGGATCGGGTCCGCTCTGCTGGTCGAGACGATGCGACGCATGCAGGCGGAAGGCGCACTCTCGGCCCGGCTGGAGGTGCACGTGGACAATCCGGGCGCGATACAGACCTACGCAGATCTCGGTTTCGTGACGATTGGCCGCCGCGCCCGCTATGAGCGTATCGTGCAAGGATCTCCTGCTGGCGCAGGGTCTCCCGACCCGCGCCATGGTCCGACCGAAGGTCTCTAATCAATCACCAGAGAATCGCTTCTACGAGATGCATTAGCTATCGCGCAAGCTGGAGACCTGCGGTCCGCTCCCGGCGGGGTCAGAGACCCTCGCCGAGCAAATAGGGTCGGAGACCCTGGCCGAGCAAGATCTCGGGTTCGTGACAATTGGCCGCCGCGCCCGCTATGAGCGTATCGTGCAAGGATCAGTGATTGGACGCGATGCGTAGCAATTCTGCTGAACCCGGAGAAAAGTAACAGCATGAGTTTCGCGATCGAGACGCATCAATTATCGAAGTCCTATGGCCGCGTGCGCGCCGTGCACTCGGTCAGCCTGAGCGTTGCGCAGGGCGAGATCTACGGATTCCTCGGGCTTAACGGCGCCGGCAAGACCACCACGATCCGCGCCTTGCTGGGCATGATCCGACCAAGCGCGGGATCGGCGAAGGTGCTGGGACAGGCTGTCGGTCCGAACGGACGCGGCCCCTGGCGGCAGGTGGGACACATGGTCGAACGGCCCGCCGCCTATCCTGAATTGAGCGTCCGCGAAAACCTGGAGATCGCGCGACGCTTGCATGGGATCTCGGATGCGGGCGTCACATCCCACGCCATCCAGCGGCTGGGACTCGCTGCGTACGCGGATCGACGTGCGGGCACGATCTCGACCGGAAATCTGCAGCGCCTGGGGCTGGCGCGGGCGCTGCTGCACGAACCGTCAGTGCTGATCCTGGACGAACCCGCCAACGGACTCGACCCGGCGGGCGTCGTCGAGATCCGTGAGCTGCTGGAGGGCATCGCCCGGGAGCGAGGCGTGACCGTGTTCATGTCCAGCCACATCCTGACGGAGGTGGACCGCCTCGCCTCGCGCATCGGGATCATCCATCAGGGCCGTCTGCTGGAGGAACTGACGTCTGCCCGGCTGGCGGAGATCCGGTCGCTGCGGCTGGAGATCCGGACGCGCGACACAGAAGCCGCTCGAGGCGCGCTGAGCGAAGCCGGCTTTGCCCCGAAATCAAGCGCGGACATGTTGATCCTGAGCGAAGCGCGCGCCATCGAGGCGCCCGATGAGATCGCTGCACTGCTCGTGCGCGCCGGCGTGCCTCCCACCCGGCTGGCTGTCGAGCATGAAAATCTCGAAGATTACTTCTTGCGTTTGACAGGGACCGCGGAATGAACGCGTTCATCTCCGCTCTTTGGGCTGAGGCCCTGAAGGCGCGCCGCTCGAGCGTGACTTTGTTCACAGCCGCCGGATTCCTGATCCTGCCCCTTATCGACGGACTGTTCATGATCATCC
>DASXQN010000412.1:0-4283 GCA_036507155.1 Anaerolineales bacterium | reverse complement strand
GGTTTACCATGCTCACCTCTATCTGCAGCAAACCAGGGAAGATTTTGCCCGCTGGAAAAAGCATGGCAAACCGATGAGTCAGGCTCCGCTTTCGAAAGACGAGCTGCTCGAGTATCTGGAGTTCGTGGAAGGGGAAGTGGTCCGGCGCATTCCATCCATGAACCTGCAAGCCGGATCCGGGTTCCACGGGTTTCGCCTCAACAAGCTGGAGTTCCAGTTCGTTAACATCCGCCACATTCAGCAGCATACCGGTGAACTGTATGAGCGGCTGGGCGCCCGCGGAAATATCAAATTAGATTGGGCCGAACAACGACACGGGAAGATCAAATGACAAAACAGGAATTGCCGAAAGCCTACGACTTCAGATCCACCGAGCCGCGCATCTACGAGATGTGGGAGAAGGGCGGCTACTTCAAGCCCTCGAACGATCCGAACAAACCGGGCTTCGATCCGGCGGTCAAGCCGTTCGTGATCGCCATTCCGCCGCCGAACGTGACCGGCGAACTGCATCTCGGCCACGCCATGTTCGTCAGCGTGGAAGACTTGATGACGCGCTACCACCGCATGAAGGGCATCCCTTCATTATGGGTCCCCGGGTCCGACCACGCGGGCATCGCCACGCAGCTCATGGTCGAGCGGCACCTGCTGCAGACCGAGGAAGTGACGCGCGAAGAGCTCGGCCGCGAGGAATTCGTCAAACGCACCTGGGACTGGAAGAAGAAGTACGGCAGCATCATCACCAACCAGATCCGCCGACTGGGTGCCTCCTGCGACTGGGATCGCGAGCGCTTCACCCTGGACGAGGGGCTGAGTCGTGCCGTCCGGGAAGCGTTCGTGCGCCTGTACGAGAAGGGATTGATCTACCGCGGCCCGCGCCTGATCAACTGGTCGCCGGGATTGAAGACCGCCGTCTCCGATCTGGAGGTGATATACAACGAGGAAGAAGCCACGTTGTATTACTTTAAATATGTGTTGGCCGGTAGGGGCGGATCGCCGTCCGCCCGTACCGTGGATGAGTACATCCCCGTGGCGACCATCCGCCCGGAGACCATCCTCGGCGATACCGCCGTGGCAGTCCATCCGGAGGACGAGCGCTACAAGAAATTCATCGGCCGCACGGCCATCGTCCCGATCCTCAACCGCGAGATCCCCGTCATCGCGGATGAATACGTCAGCCGCGAGTTCGGCACGGGCGCGCTCAAGATCACGCCCGGTCATGACCCGAACGACTATGCCATCGCGCAGCGCCACAACCTGCCGGTCATCTCGGTGATGGACGAGGCCGCGAAGATCAACGAAAACGGCGGCCCGTACCAGGGTCAGGACCGATTCGAAGCGCGCGAAAAGCTGTGGAAGGATATGCAGGACGCGGGCTTGGTCATCAAGACCGAAAAATACGTCACTACGCTGCCGCGTACGCAGCGCGGAGGCGAGATCGTCGAGCCGATGATCTCCACGCAGTGGTTCGTCAAGATCGAACCGCTGGCGAAGGCCGCGCTCAAAGCGGTCAAGGATGGCAGGATCCAGATTGTGCCCGAGCGCTTCGAGAAGGTGTACTTCAACTGGCTCGAGAACATCAAGGACTGGTGCATCAGCAGGCAGCTGTGGTGGGGTCACCGCATTCCGGTTTGGTATTGCGAGAACGGGCACATGACGACCGGCCGTGCAGACCCAACGCAGTGCTCAACCTGCGGCTCGACAGATATCCATCAGGACGAAGATGTGTTGGATACCTGGTTCTCGTCGGGGCTGTGGCCATTCTCCACGCTGGGCTGGCCGGAAGAAACGCCCGATTACAAATACTTCTATCCCACCTCTTATATGGAGACGGGCTACGACATCCTGTTCTTCTGGGTGGCGCGCATGATCATGATGGGACTGGAGTTCACCGGCGAGGAACCGTTCCATACCGTGTACCTGCACGGCACCGTGCGCGATCAGTTCGGACGGCGCATGAGCAAGACCACCGGCAACGGCATCGACCCGCTGTGGGTGTTGGACGGCGCGCCGGCCGAGGCGCTTCCGGATTATGCGCGCAAACAATATCCGCAAGGACTGCCGGCCATGGGGACGGATGCCTTGCGCTTCACGCTGCTGACGGCGGGCACACCCGGCAATGACCTCAATCTCAATCTCGAGAAGGTGGAGTCCAACCGCAATTTCGCGAACAAGCTGTGGAACGGCGGGCGCTTCGTGCTCGCGGCGATCGACTCACTCGGCGCGTCCCCTCTCCCTTTGGGAGAGGGTGCCCGCCGGAGGCCCCCCAAAGGGGAAAGCGCGGGTGAGGGAGACTTTACCCTGGCCGATTCGTGGATCTGGGCGCGCCTGCAAGAGCTGGTCCGCAACGTGGAGCGGCTGTTCCAATCCTTCCAATATGGCGAGGCGGGACGGCAGATCCAGGAGTTCTTCTGGTCCGATTTCGCGGACTGGTATGTGGAGATCGCCAAGCAGGAGTTGGCCGCGGGCGGGGCGCGCGCCTATCGGGCCGCGGATACGCTAACGCGCGTCCTGGACTATTCGCTACGGCTGCTGCATCCGTTCACGCCGTTCGTGACCGAGGAGCTGTGGGGCCATCTGCGCCGCGCGGTGAAGGAGAATGAGGTCTTGTCTTATCTCACGGTCGACTGGCCCGAGGCGCTGATCGTCGCCGGCTGGCCGATGCCGCGCGCCGGTGAAGGCTGGGAGGCATCGAAGGTGGCGGATTTCTCGCTGATCCAGGAGATCGTTCGCTCGATCCGCAACCTGCGTGCCGAGAGAAATGTCTCACCTGCCAAACGCATCCCTGCCACGATCGTCAGTAAAGAGAAGCACGGCCTGATCAAGGAGCAGTCTGACATGATCGCCGCGCTGGCCGGCTTGGAGACTTCGCAGCTTTCCATCCTGTCGTCGCTAAAAGAGAAACCACAAGACAGCGCCGCGCTGGTGGTCGGCTCGATCGAGATCTACCTGCCGCTGGCCGGCATGCTGGGCCTGGCGGATGAGCGCGCCCGTCTCGACAAAGAATTGACCGAAACCCAAGCGCAGATCGAACGGCTGGAGAAACTGCTGGGCAGCGACTTCGCCAACAAAGCACCCGCGGCCGTGATCGAAAAGGAACGCGCGCGGCTGAAGGCCTTCAAAGATACAGCCGGGAAGATCACGGCGCAATTGAAATAAGAGGTAGGGGCGCAGCCGCCGCGCTGATCGTAGGTGTCGAAGCGCTGCTGCGCTTTACTGTGACAGCAATTGGAGGCCGCGTGATAGTCAATGCGGCCTCCGGTCCGTTAATATCTGATAAATCTAAAACCGCGAGGCCCAGATGCGAAATTCTTTCTCACCTGTTAACCGGATTCGTGCCCTGCTGATTCTATTCATGCTCGGCCTGGTATTGAGCGGCCTGTCCGCCATTCCCGTACGCTGGGAGATCCAGGTCCTCCAGTCTTTGTTCGGCGCAGGAACATGGTTTGGAGATTTGTTTCCCGAAATTTCCAGTTGGATGGAGCAGATTCAGGAAGGTATTCAAAATGGATATGGCCGCTATCCGTTCCTGGCCTATGGGACGGACTGGCTGGCGTTCGGCCATGTTGCGATCGCGCTTGCATTTATTGGTCCGCTACGAGATCCGGTCAGGAACATCTGGGTGGTCAATTTCGGGATGATCGCCTGCCTGCTGGTCATTCCATGGACGCTGGTCTTCGGGAGCCTGCGCGGCATCCCACTCTTTTGGATGCTGGCCGATATGTCGTTCGGAGTTGTTGGTGTCATTCCGCTGTGGCTCGCCCGACGCGAGATCTTGCACTTGTAGGGGCCACCCAAAGTGCCCCGCAGGGGGTAGGTGGTCGCCATTGGATCACGAAACAACTTTCGCGATATAATGAACATAATCAAATAACAACCTTCGGGGCAGGGTGCAATTCCCGATCGGTGGTACAGCCCACGAGTAGACTCTTCGCTCCGCTCAGAGTGACACAGTCTGCATGACCCGGCGAAATTCCGGGGCCGACAGTAACAGTCTGGATAGAAGAAGGTGACGTCAGGCCCGTGCGGGTTTGATTCGAATTCGACGTCCCGAAAACGCTCTTTGTTTTCGGGATTTTGTTCGGATCAGGCCGGGACGATGGGCCTGTTCCCGCGCCCCGCAGGCTCGCCCTGAACGAAGTGAAGGGTTTACCGCGAGGCGTTTTTTGTTTACCAACTTCCCTCACCCTAACCCTCTCCCGAAGGGAGAGGGGACCAACTGGCGGCGCCGGACCCCCTCGCCCAGCGGGAGAGGGAAGGGGTGAGGGAGAACAATTATGACTCAA
>DASXQN010000411.1:0-9436 GCA_036507155.1 Anaerolineales bacterium | reverse complement strand
GCGATGGCGTGATCTCTTACGGCGTTTCTTCGTATGGGTATGACATCCGTGTCGCGAACGAATTCAAGATCTTCACGAACATCTTTGGCGCTACCGTCGACCCTAAGCAATTCGATCCTAAGAGCATGGTGGACTTCGTGGGGGAGATGTGCGTGATACCACCGAACTCCTTCGCCTTGGCGCGGACGATCGAGTACTTCCGCATCCCGCGCAAGGTGCTGACGGTCTGTCTCGGGAAATCTACATACGCCCGCTGTGGCATCATCGTCAATGTCACGCCCTTCGAGCCGGACTGGGAGGGTTTCGTGACGCTGGAGATTTCCAATACCACGCCGCTGCCCGCGCGCATCTACGCCAACGAGGGCATCGCCCAGGTCTTGTTCTTCGAGGCCGATGAGGAGTGCGAGATATCCTACGCCGACAAGAAGGGCAAGTACCAGAAGCAGCAGTCCATCGTCCTGCCGAAGTTGTGATCCGGCAGCGGGGCTGTATGGCGCGCGCCGAGTTCCGCCCGCGGCGCTAGTTTCCCCCGACGCACATATTACGGACGCTGATCGACGCAAAAAACGCTGATCCTATTGCTGTTGGATCAGCGTAGATCAGCGCTTTCTGCGTCCAGAATAGGTTGGGACTAGCTACACTGCCGTCTACGTGGATGGCTCCGCGTAATTCTTGGCGTCCGCGATGGCCTTCTTCACATTAACCCTTGGCAGGAGTAGCAATCCCACTACGAAGAAGAAGGTCAGGGACAGGATGGCCGGGCGCAGATTATTGAAGATCTGATTGGCCAGGCCGAAGATCAGCGGCCCGATCCAGGAAGTGCCGCGCTCGGAGATCTCATAGAAGGAGAAGAACTCCGCCTCTTTCCCGCGCGGGATCATCTGTGCGAACAAACTGCGGCTGATGGCTTGCGAGCCGCCTAGCACGACGGCGATGAACATCCCGAGGATCAGGAATTCCTTGAACAGCGCGTCGCCCTCGCCTTTCAAGCCAACGTAGGAGTAGATCACCACGCCCGCCCAGATTACCAGGCTCACGAGAATCGCCTCCTTGGCGCCGATCATGCGGGCCAATCGCCCCCATAACAGCGCGCCGCCGAAGGCCACGATCTGGATGACCAGGATGACCTGGATCAACTGTGATTGCGGAAGCTCGAGTCCTCCCTGCAAGAGCGGCGCGGCGGCGAACGTGGAAGCCACGGCGATCACGGTCTGGATGCCGTCATTATAGAGAAAATATGCCAGGAGAAATTTGAGGGTTTCGGGAAAGTTCTTGACTTCCTTGAGCGTCTTCCCAAGCTGCTTGAAGCCGACGCTGACGTACGTCTCAGTGGCAGGCAGCGCGCGGGCTGCGTGGCGCGGACGCAGGCGCCGCCAGGTGATGAACGAGAAGCCCAGCCACCAGAGTCCGGCCGAGGCCAGGTTGATGCGCACGGCCAGGGTTTCCGGTACGCCGAGTGAGCCACTGAACTGATAGAAGGCCAGGTTGAGCGCCAACAGGATTCCCCCGCCTAGATATCCCATCGCCCAGCCATACGACGACACCCGATCGCGTTCATCCTCGCTGGCGATGTCCGGCAGATAGGCATTGTAGAAAACGATCGCGGCGCCGAATGCCAGGTTGGCGACAATGAAGAGCACGCCGCCGAGCCACCATAGGTCGCCCGCGACGAAAAACATCAGAATCGTGGCCACCGCGCCCAGGGTCGCGAAGATCTGCATCATCCGCTTGCGCAGGTGCGAATAGTCCGCGATCGCGCCCAAAATCGGGAGGAACAGCACCTGCAAGCCGACCGAGAGCGAAATGCAGTAGGCGAGGAAGGAATCGGGCGCTACAGGGATGCCGAAAAATGAGGCGGTTGTCGTCCCGGCGGCTTGCGCGGCGGCCCGAGCCAGACCGGCCACGTATGGGCTCAGGAACACAGTGCCGATCGTGGTGCTGAAGGCCGAGTTGGCCCAGTCGTACATCGCCCAGCCAAAGATCTCTCGCCGGTCGTTGACCATCGGTTCCGTTCGCGTTTGTGCCATTTGCGCTCCTGGAGTGGGGGGAATCGCTATTGAAAACCCAGCGGCCTGATTCGAGTTGCGAGCGGCTCCCGCCCGCGCGGGCGTTTCTGTGGTAGAATGCCCTCCAGAGTTCGGTACAGCAGGCGGGAAAAGCACCAAAAACCCCTTGCGGGGAAGGCACATTTCGTATATAATTAGCGTTTACTATCCCACGGGAAACGTGGGATGGCTTCGTGTGTTTACTGCTTTCTGGTTTAAACCCAGTTTTTGAGCACGTTTTGCCGGACACTTGCAGGGTTGTGGTGTAGAGACTTGCGCAGCATTTTGTCCACGGCGTCAGCTAATCGGTCAGGAGAGAACGAATGGCATCTTCTTTGCCCCAAAAGAATTACGCGCGTATCCCGGTAAATTTAGACCTCCCCAATCTGATCGAAGTCCAGCTCGACTCATTCCAAAGACTCAAGAAAGAGGGCCTTGGCGATCTCTTCCACGAGATCTCGCCGATCGAGTCTTATAACAAAGGCATGAAGTTGTATTTCCCCAGCCGCGGCCCTGAGTCGCAGCAGTGGGGCTTGAAGTATTGGTTCGGCGATCCGAAGCATTCCATCGAGGAATGTGTTGAACGTGATCTGACGTACGCGAGCCCGCTGTATGTCTCGGTGCTGCTGGCCGGCCCGGACGTCCCGGAGCCGATCAAGCAGGATATCTTCCTGGGCGATTTCCCGGAGATGACGGATAAGGGCACCTTCATTATCAACGGCACCGAGCGCGTGGTCGTCTCGCAGTTGATCCGCTCCCCGGGTGTATATTTTGAAGCGCCCACCGACCGTTCCACGGGCCGACCGCTGGCGATGGCCAAGCTCATCCCTGATCGCGGCGCCTGGATGGAGTTCGAGACCCGCAAATCCGATTACATTATTTTGAAATTTAATCGCAAGCGCACCGTGCCGATCACGGTTTTCCTGCGCGCCCTGGCAGTGGTGAACGACGGCCTCAAGAGCTCGCCGATCAAGACCGGGTCGGACGAGGAGATCCTCTCGATCTTCCAGGATATCGACAACAATCCGGACCGCATGTTCATTGCGTCGACGCTCAAGCAGGAGCCGCAGTGGGACCTGTCCAACGGCATGAAACTTGGCGAGGCCGCGCTGATCGAGTTCTTCAAGAAGATGCGCCCGGGCGATCCCGCCACGCTGGATAACGCCCGCCAGTTCCTTGAAGAGCAGCTCTTCGATCAGCGGCACTACGATCTCGAGCGCGTCGGCCGCTACAAACTGAATCAGAAGCTGGATCAGAACATTCCGATCCCGCACCGCACCGTGAGCAAGTCGGATGTCATTCGGCTGGTGCGACGCATGATCCTGATCAATAACGCCGTCGAACGTCCCGATGACATCGACCATCTGGGCAACCGCCGCGTCAAGACCGTCGGCGAGTTGATCCAGAACAAGCTGCGCATCGGCCTGCGGCGCATGGAGCGCGTGATCAAGGAACGCATGTCGATCCGAGATCAAGAGCAGCTCTCGCCTGTGACGCTCGTCAATATCCGCCCTGTGGTGGCCGCGCTGCGCGAGTTCTTCGGATCCTCGCAGCTCTCGCAGTTCATGGACCAAACCAACCCGCTGGCCGAGTTGCGCCACAAGCGCACCTTGTCCGCGCTGGGACCGGGCGGCTTGCGCCGTGAGCGCGCCGGCTTCGACGTCCGCGATGTGCACCATTCGCATTACGGCCGCATCTGCCCGATCGAGACGCCGGCGGGTCCGAACCTCGGCCTGATCGGACGCCTGGCTTCGTTTGCACGCGTAAACGAGTACGGCTTCATCGAGACGCCGTATCGCAAGGTCTTCAAGGTGCTTCCCGGAGACGATGAGCGCATGCTGAACCGCGCCGCTTCCGAGCAGATCACGGACCCGAAATCCGGCGAAGTGCTCCTGAAGGCGGGCGAACGCATCGATGCCAAGTTAATGAAGAAACTAGCCCGCATCGGCGCCGAAGTCCATGTTGTGCCGTTCGTTTCGGAGCGCATCGACTACCTGTCCGCGGATGCGGAAGACAAATTCATCATCGCCCAGGCCAATGCGCCTTTGACCGATGAGCACGAATTCGTGCGCGAACGCATCTCGTGCCGCTATCACTCCGGTTTCCTGTTCTCGACGCCGGACGTGGTCGATTATATGGATGTCGCACCGCATCAGGTGGTGGGCATCAGCGCGGCGCTGATCCCTTTCCTCGAGCACGACGATGCCAACCGGGCGCTGATGGGTTCGAACATGCAGGCGCAGGCGGTGCCGCTTGTGCGGCCCGAGATCCCGCTGGTGTCGACGGGCATGGAACGTCATGCCGCGCTCGACTCCGGCCAGGTGGTCGTGGCGGAGGCGGATGGCGAGGTCACTTCCGTGACCGGCAATTCGATCGTGGTCCGCGAACGCGGCAACCACCCGCGCACGTATGCGCTGCGCAAGTATCAGCGCTCGAACCAGAGCACGTGTATTGACCAGCGCCCGTCGGTGGTCAAGGGCCAGCTCATCAAGAAAGACGACATTATCGCCGACTCCTCCTCGACGGAGAGCGGTCAGCTCGCCCTCGGTCAGAACGCGGTCATCGCCTTCCTGTCCTGGGAGGGCGGCAACTTCGAAGACGCGATCCTGATCTCCGAGCGCCTGGTCCAGGACGACCGCTTCACCTCGGTCCACATCGAGAAGTACGAGGTCGAAGCGCGAGACACCAAGTTGGGTCCGGAAGAGATCACGCGCGACATCCCCAACGTGGGTGAAGACGCGATCAAGGACCTGGACGAAAGCGGCATCATCCGCATCGGCGCCGAAGTCGGCCCGAACGACATCCTTGTCGGCAAGATCACGCCCAAAGGTGAGAAGGAACTGACCCCGGAGGAGCGCCTGCTGCGTGCCATCTTCGGCGAGAAATCGCGTGACGTAAAAGATACCTCGCTGCGCATGCCCCATGGCGAGCGCGGTAAAGTGGTCGACGTGAAGGTCTTCACCCGCGAGGACAACTCGGATCTTTCGGCTGGTGTAGACATGATGGTGCGCGTCTCTGTGGCGCAGCGCCGTAAGGTCACCGCCGGCGACAAGATGGCCGGCCGCCACGGCAACAAGGGTGTGGTTTCCAAGGTCGTACCCGTGGAAGACATGCCGTTCCTCGAAGACGGCACGCCGGTAGACATCATTCTGAATCCGCTCGGTGTTCCCGGCCGTATGAACATCGGTCAGGTCCTGGAAGTACATCTGGGCTGGGCCGCAAAACGTCTCGGCTATCGCGCGCTCACGCCGGTGTTTGATGGCGCGAGCGAAGAGCAAATCGAAGCCGAGTTGGCACGCGCCTGGATCGTCGACGAGGCTTGGAAGGAAGCCGGCGCAGCCGCCTGGGAATGGCTTAAGGAACAAGAATACGATTCGAACTCCATCCAGGACGACGATGAGGTGCGCCGCCTGTATCTTGAAGAGCGCCTCGGTGAGCGGGAGTACGACGTCTACAACTTGAACGATCTGCATTATGCGCGTCACGCCACGGCTGTCGAGTGGCTGCGTGATCGCAGCTACGATCCGGATGAGATCCTGGATCCGGAGGGTGCCTTCATCCTGCGCGATCCTGCCGAGGATGAACTGGCCGTGCGCGCCTGCCTGCGGCTGTGGATGGAAGGTCTCGGCCAATCGAAGAAGCTGACGGACGACAAAGTGTTCGCCGCCGCGCAAGAGATCGCGAAGGAAAAGAACCTCCCCCTGCCGATCCTGGGCAAGCAATCGCTGCGGGACGGCAAGACCGGCCTGCCATACGATCAGCCTGTCACCGTCGGTGTGATGACCATTCTCAAGCTCCACCACCTCGTCGAGGACAAGGTCCACGCTCGGTCCACCGGACCCTACAGCCTGGTGACCCAACAGCCGCTCGGCGGCAAGGCACAATTCGGCGGCCAGCGCTTCGGCGAGATGGAAGTTTGGGCGCTCGAGGCCTACGGCGCCGCTTATACGCTGCAAGAGATGCTGACGGTGAAGTCGGACGACGTCCAGGGCCGCGTAAACACATACGAGGCCATCGTCAAGGGCGAGCCGATCGAGGAGCCGAGCATCCCCGCCTCGTTCCGGGTGCTGGTCAAAGAGTTGCAGAGCCTTGGCCTGGCCGTGGAGGCCATCAACGAGGCCGGCGACGTGGTCAAATTCGGCAAGGACGAAGAGAAACAGCACCCGCCCAAGATGGGCACGGGGCTTATGGAGCTCGGCGAGAACCTCAGGGACCGTAAGAAGTCTTGACGGGTTAAAGGCGGCATGATAGAATATTCAGCCGTTGCCTGAAAGCAGGCGGCCGAGTTCCCGCCGAATACGCATGGCAGCTACAAATGAGGCCATCATTGTCGATTTGATGGCCTCATTTCTTGCAAATAGTCTTTGTGCACGGATTTATTAATCGGAGGCGAAGGTGCCGACAGTCAATCAAATGGTCCGCAAGGGCCGCAAGAACAAGAAAGTGAAGAGCAAGGCCCCGGCCCTGCAGTACACCCTTAACTCGTACAAGCAGCGCCGCGTCCGCCAGGACAAGGGCGCGCCGCAGAAGCGCGGCGTGTGCACAGTCGTCCGGACCATGACGCCCAAAAAGCCGAATTCGGCGCTGCGCAAGATCGCGCGCGTGCGCCTTACCAACGGCATCGAGGTCACCGCCTATATCCCGGGCGAAGGTCACCAACTGCAGGAGCACTCCGTAGTGTTGGTGCGCGGCGGCCGTGTGAAGGACCTGCCGGGCGTTCGCTACCACATTGTGCGCGGCTCGCTGGATACCACCGGCGTGACCAACCGCAAGCAATCCCGTTCGAAGTACGGCGCAAAGCGTCCGAAGTAGTCCGCAGGAGTATTCAATGCGAAGATCAAAACCTGAAAAACGGGTAATACTTCCCGACACCCGCTACAACAGCATGCACCTTCAGACCCTGGTGCAGCACGTGTTGAAGCGCGGCAAGAAGAGTACCGCCACGAGCCTGATCTACGAGGCCATGGACATGATCAAGGAGCGCACGCAAAAGAACCCGATCGAGGTTTTTGATTCTGCGCTCAGGAATGTCTCCCCGGCGATGGAAGTACGCCCCCGCCGCGTGGGCGGCGCCACGTACCAGGTGCCGATGGAAGTATCCACTGGACGGCGCACCACGCTGGCGATCCGCTGGCTGCTGGCCGCGGCGCAGGAACGCGCCGGCCGCTCGTTTTCCGACAAGCTGGCCTCTGAATTGATCGACGCCTCCAATGAAACCGGCGCCGCCATCCGCAAGCGCGACGAAACGCACAAGATGGCCGAGGCCAACCGCGCCTTCTCGCACTATCGTATCTAGGCTGAACTTACATTTTCTAAGGACAGGTCATCCCACGAATGCCACGTACCATTCCACTTGATAAGTATCGAAATATCGGGATCATCGCCCACATCGATGCCGGCAAGACCACCACTACCGAGCGGATCATGTTCTATACCGGCATGACGCACCGCATCGGCTCGGTGGACGACGGTACGACCGTGACCGACTGGATGGTCCAGGAACGCGAGCGTGGCATCACGATCGTGTCGGCCGCGGTTTCGGCCGAATGGAAGGGCTACCAGATCAACCTGATCGATACGCCCGGACACATCGACTTCACCGCCGAGGTCCAGCGTTCTTTGCGCGTCCTGGACGGCGGCGTGGTGGTATTTGACGCTGTTCAAGGCGTGGAACCGCAGAGCGAGACCGTCTGGCGTCAGGCCGACCGCTACGGGGTTCCGCGCATTTGTTTTGTAAATAAGATGGATCGCGTGGGCGCCTCCTTCGAGCGCACGATCGAATCCATTAAAGAGCGCCTGGGGGCCAACCCGATCCCCATGCAGCTGCCGATCGGCTTCGAAGGCACCTTCCGCGGCATCGTGGACCTGCTCGAGATGAATGCCACGATCTGGGAAGACGATCTCGGCAAGGACCCGAAAGTGGTGGAGATCCCTGATGACCTCAAGGCTGCTGCCAAGGAAGCCCGCCATTTCATGGTCGAGCGCATCGCCGAGTTGGACGACGCCCTTACGCTGAAGTACCTGGAGGCCCAGGACATCGGCATCGAGGAGCTCAAGACGGCGCTGCGCGCAGCCGTTCTGGCCAACAAGTGCGCACCTGTTTTCTGCGGTTCTTCATTGAAGAACAAGGGCGTGCAGGTGCTGCTGGATGCGGTGGTGGATTTCCTGCCCTCGCCGGCAGACGTCGCGGCCGTAGTAGCCACAGATCCCGATGACCCCGAAAAAACCTATGAGCTTCCGCCCAGGGATGATGGTCCGCTGGCCTCCCTGGTGTTTAAGATCGTCACTGATCCGTATGTCGGTCGACTGGCTTATTTCCGCGTGTACTCTGGCGTGATCAGCCAGGGACAGACCGTGCACAATACGACCAAGGGCAAGAAAGAGCGCATTGGCCGTTTGATCCGCATGCACGCCGATCATCGCGAGGACGTGACCGAGGTCCGCGCAGGCGACATCGGCGCCGTGCTCGGTTTCAAGGACACCTTCACCGGCGATACGCTGTGCGATACCAAGGCGATGGTTCTGGAGAATATCACCTTTCCTGAGCCCGTCATCTCGATCGCCATCGAACCCAAGAGCTCGGCGGATCAGGAGAAGATGGGCGAGGCCCTGCGTAAACTGGCCGAAGAGGATCCGACCTTCCGCGTCCGTTCCGACGACACCACCGGCCAGACGATCATCTCCGGGATGGGCGAGTTACACCTGGATATTATCGTCGATCGTCTGCTGCGCGAATTTCGCATCCAGGCGAACGTGGGTGTGCCGCGCGTGGCTTACCGCGAGTCGATTACGCGTCCGGTCAAGGAAGTCAATTACAAGTACGCGAAGCAATCCGGCGGCCGCGGTCAGTACGGGCATGTGGTTTTCTCACTCGAGCCCGGCGCGCGCAGCAGCGGCTTCGTCTTCGAGAATAAGATCGTCGGCGGCTCGATTCCGCGCGAATACATCGCCCCGATCGAACGGGGCATGCGCGAAGCAGCCGAGGGCGGCGTGCTGGCCGGTTATCCAGTGACCGATTTGAAAGTCACGCTGTTCGATGGCTCTTACCATGAGGTCGACTCCAACGAAATGGCCTTCAAGATGGCCGCCTCGATCGGTTTCAAGGAAGGCGTCCAGAAGGGCAGCCCGATCCTGTTGGAACCGATGATGAAGGTCGAGGTCGTCGCGCCCGAGGAATATCTGGGCGACGTGATGGGCCAGCTCAACAGCCGTCGCGGCCTGATCCAGGGCATGGAAGTCCGCCCCGGCAACGCGCAGGCGGTGAAGGCCATGGTTCCGCTGGGCGAGATGTTCGGCTATGCCACGCAGTTGCGCTCGGCCACGCAGGGCCGCGGCGTCTTCAGCATGGAATTTGATCATTACGCACCGGTCTCGCAATCGGTAGCGGAAGA
>DASXQN010000410.1:0-4914 GCA_036507155.1 Anaerolineales bacterium | reverse complement strand
ACCGGTTTGGCGACCTTATCCTTCTTGCTTTGGGGCCGCGTGCGCGCGGCGGGCTTGGTCTTGCGTGGTGTGGGCATCGATCGATATCTAATGGCGTGAACTCAAACGCTGCAGGGCACGGTCCAGGTTGTTGCGCAGGCGGTTGTGCTGGACCGCCAGCTCTTGATAATTCGTAACCTTCGAGTCGCCTTCATGCTGCGCCTCTTCCATGATGAACCGCAGTTGGTTGATGTTCTCTTCCACAACGAGGCGGCGCATCTTAATCACCGCACGGAAAAGCTCTTCCAACAAGCGTTCATCCACACGTTCCAATTTTTCGGTTTGGGATAGCAGGTCTTTTGTAAGCCCGCCCAATCCCTCAGGGACGTGGCCGGCAACGAACTGATGATGATCCGCCTCATCCTGTTCCACCGACTGTCGAATCAGGCGAAACAGCATCTGGTGGTCAGTATACTCGAAATCATCAGCGGCCAAAGCACCCAGCCCGGCCTCCTGTAATTGACGATCGAGCCGGTATAGAAATTCCGGTCTGCGAAATAGAACACCCAGACAATACGATTCGATTTTCTGGGTGGGCCGCGAGTCCACAGTAATTTGCGTTGCGGTTTTTACACCGGCCGGGATGATCACGCCGGGTTCGGGACGTGCACGCTTCCCGCCCGCGCCGGTCGCGGGCGCGCCGACCAGGGCGCGTTCATCCACCCGCAGCAGACGCGCTAATTGCTGACGATACGTATCGCGCTCGAGCGGATTCGGCAGGTCCTCGATCAACGGCAGGACCTGCGTCGCGATGCGATTCTTCACCTTGGCGTCCTTGAGATCCTGCCCGGCCGCGAGGGTTTCCATCACATGCGTGACGACCGGCTTGGCCTGTTCGATCAAGCGCTTCCATTCGTCGCGATCGCGCGCCACAAGCTCGTCGGGGTCGAGTCCTTCCGGCATCGAAGCCACGCGCAAGTCGGCCTGCAAGCGCGCTTCATTTCGCAAAAGGCCGCGCGCATCGAAGCCGAGCTCGCCTTCACGGTCCATGGCCTGACGGGCGGCTTCCAGCCCGCGCAGCACGGCCTTCTGGCCGGCCACATCCGGGTCGAGCGCCAGCACGATGCGCCGCGAGAACTTCTTGAGCAGCCGCAACTGCTCCTCGGTCAGCGCGGTGCCCATCGGCGAGACCACGTTCTCGAAGCCGGCCTGATGCAGGGCGATCACGTCCAGGTAGCCCTCCACGATCACGGCCTGATCAGCAGTACGGATCGGTTTGCGGGCGCGATCGAGGCCGTACAGCAAGCGGCCCTTGGTGAAGATGGGCGTCTCGGGCGAGTTGAGGAATTTTGGAATATCGTCGGGATTCACAACGCGGGCGCCGAATCCGGCCATGCGGCCCGCGTCGTCCCGGATCGGGATCATCAGCCTGTTTCGAAAGCGGTCGTAGACGCGAGCGTCGCTGCTGGAGCCTCGGCCTTCGGAGTCGCTTTGACGTTCAGATAGGAGTCCCGAATCGCTCAAATCCTTCTGGCTGTATCCTTTGGCGATGAAATGCTTGAGGACCGTGTCCCAGCCGTCCGGCGCGTAGCCCAGGCCGAACGTCTCGATCGTAGCGTCGGTCAGGCCGCGCTGTTGTCTCAAGTAAGCGAGCAGCCCGGGATGATTGAACAACTGGGTGCGGTAGAAGATCACCGCATCTTCGAGCAGTTTGCGCAGATGATCGAAGGCTTCTCTTTGTTCAGGGCTTTCGCGCTGAAAGGATTCGACTTTCACGCCGGCGCGTTCGGCCAGTTTCTCCAGGGCTTCCTTGAAATCGATGCCCTCGCGCTTCATCACGAACTTGAAGATGTCGCCGCCTTCGTTGCATTGACCGAAGCAGCGCCAGGTGCCTGTCTCAGGCCAGACAACAAATGCGGGCGTGTGCTTATTCTCGTGGAAGGGGCAGAAGCCCGTGTAGTTGCGCCCTGCTTTGCGCAGCCTGACTCCGGCTTCCGAGACGAGCTCGACGATGTCGACGCGGGACTTTACTTCATCGATTGTGGACATGGGATGGAGGGAATTATACTGCTCCTTCTGTTAAGGTCTGGCCTCTTTGGATGATGCCGCAGTACCGTGTACTGCTCCTTCTCTCACTCTCGCACATCTGTGGATTTTGCCGAAGTACCTTGTGCTGCTGCTTCCTTTAAGGTTATGCCTTGGAGGACTATAGCGCAGTACCATGTGCTGCTGCTCCCTTTAAGGTTATGCTTTTGAGGACTGTAGCACAGTACCATGTACATCCCCTTCTTTATGAGGTTATGCTACTGAGAACTGTGGCGCACTACATTTGGCCGCTGCTGCATTGAGAAGAGCAAAGACAACAATGGGACGGCGGATCCGCCGTCCCATTGTGCAATTAACTCATTTCACTCGCGCCGTTCAGAACAAGCTCATTCTCACTTCGGCGCTGCGTCGGGGATCCTGGAGATAAAATCGTCCAATTCGGGCAGGGATATGCCGGCGTTCTTCAGCAACTCCTGCTGGCCCTGCAGGGATTTGTAGATCCTGGTCTGCGCGTCGGGGTCTGCGCTGTCGTTCAGATCCTGCAGTGCTCGCTGATAATCTTCGCGCGCGCGCGGGCTTCGATCGGGGTCCGCGTTCAGCCTGCTCAGTTCAGATGCCCTCCGCTCGGAGATCGCCAGGTCCGTGCCCACGCGATCGAGCGAGACCGTGTGCCAAACGCGTTCACTCGTGCGCTTCCATGAATACAGCGCGTCGCCCGGGAGGGCGCTTTGCGCAAAGGCTGTCCCCGCCATCAAGAACGCCACGACCAGTGCGGCCAGGCTGACCGTGGCCCGCCAAGGACCTGTCGGGGCGCGCTTGCGCCGCGGGTGGGCGTGCGTGTAGCTCGTTAGTTTTGCGCGCCCGCGGGCTTTGGCAGCGGGTGTGAGCCGCACGGCGTTGCCGCGTTGCAACCTGGCCGCGGTGCGCAGCAGCGGCTTGAGGCGCCCGGCATGCTCGGGGTTGCGCAGCATGATCTCTTCCGGCGTGGCTTCCCCGCTGGCGATCTGGTCAAGCGAGTCGGTCAGGATGTGCTCAAAGTCTGTCATAGTACTTCTTTCTCTTCTTCCAATTTTCTTGCGAGGGCCTGGAGTGCCCTCATTTGCAACGCCCGGATCGCACCCGCGCGTTTGCCCAACTGCCGGGAGATTTCCTCGGTGGTCATGCCGGCGATGAACTTCAAGACCAACACCTGTTCCTGGTCCGAGGTTAAGGAATGCAGCGCCACCCGCAAGGCTTGGGACTCGAAATGGAACTCGACCTGGTCCTCGGGATCCGGCCCATCATCGGCCAGCGGGATGGCCTCCTCCAGAGCGACCGTTTCCTTGCGGGTCCGGTAGTGATCGATCACTGCGTTCCGAGCGATCGTGTACAGCCAGGCCAGGAACGGCGCTCCGCTAGGCTTGTAACGGGGCAGATGCTCCCAGGCCTTGTAAAAGACCTGGGAAGTCAGATCCTCCGCCGTCTCCTCATCCGCCACGCGGAAGAAGATGTACCTGTAGATCCGCTCGATATATCCGTCATATAGACGGGCAAAGGCATCAGAATCGCCGGACTTGGCGAGGCGAACCAGCTCCGCTTCCTCCGGCAAAGGACCCTTTGGTGAACCATCCTGTCTGGATCTCACCACGGTCCAGCCTGACTAACGATTAGTTCGAACATTTGTTATGAAAATGGGAGATGGGTTTCATGCGGCGATGCGTGCTCAACTCAAAACGAGCTGCGATGCTTCTCAAGATCCCAAACGTGTTACTTGTTCTTCAGTGGGCCGATATTACCACATGTGGAGGGCCCACAGATCCGCCCGCCGCAAGCCTGGGGTCTAAAATCCTTCGAGTTTTGACAGGTCGGCAACCCCGGCGGCCAGGGCTGCCACCCGCTGCAGCAGGCCGAGACGGTTTTCCCGCACGGCTTTCTCTTCCGCCATGACCATGACCTTTTCGAAAAACGCGTCGACGGCCGGGATCATCGGTTGGAAAGCGTTCAGGAAATCGTCAACGGACAATGGACGATGGGCAACGGATGATGACGGTCCATGGTCGATGGTCAATCGTCCTTCTGCCTTTTGGACGGCAGCGTACAAGTCTTTCTCCTCTTTCTCCAACAGAGCCTTCACATTAATCTTGTAGATCTGCTTTTGATCGCGCGTGATGCGGACGCAGCGCGCGAACGCCGGCAGGATCGTGGTCCAATCTTTTCGCGCGACCCAGGCCTGCAGCTGCTTGACGGCCCGCGCCGCGCCGGCCGGGTTGTCCGATCGCGCGGCCAGAATCGCATCGACGACGTCGTATTTGTAGCCCTTGTCTTTCAAAACGACGCTCAGGCGGCCCGTGATGAACTCGAGTATGTGTGCCTGTACTTCGTCGCTGACCGCGATGGGCTGCAATGCAGCCGCCTTCTTGAGCGCGGCGGGCAGATCGAAATCGATGTCCTGCTCGATGAGCGGCTGGACCACGCCGATGGCGGCGCGGCGCAGTCCGAACGGATCCTTGGTGCCCGTTGGCGCCAGGCCGGCGGCGAAGAGCCCGACGAGAGAGTCGAGACGGTCGGCGAGCGCGATCGCCAGACCCGGCCTCGTCCCCGGCACAGGCCGGTATTGTTCACCGATCGCCTCAGCCACGGCTGGCGATTCGCCTGAACGCAGCGCGTACTCGCGCCCGATGATGCCCTGCAGAGAAGTCATCTCGGTCACCATCTGAGTGACCAGGTCCGCCTTGGCAAGGAACGTTGCGCGTTGAACGTTTGAGCGTTGAACGTCATCGAGCCCAAGCATGTCGGCAAGTGAGGCAGAGAGTTTCTGCATACGTTCTGATTTGTCCAGCATCGAGCCGAGCTGTTTCTGAACGATGATCGCAGAGAGCTTGGGACGATATGCCTCCAACGGCTGCTTGA
>DASXQN010000409.1:0-9001 GCA_036507155.1 Anaerolineales bacterium | reverse complement strand
GGCGCGCATGTGGTCGGCGTGCAGCATCATGCGGTTCTCTATCCAGGCTTCGCCCTGGATCAACTTTTCGAGATATTCACGCCATTCGCTGCGCTCGATCTGGATGAGGAAGCCCAGCCGACCGAGGTTGATCCCGAGGATCGGCACGCCGCTGGGCGCGCACAGGTGCCCGGCCCGCAAGACGCCTCCGTCGCCGCCCACGGCGATCAACAGATCGAAGGCGCCGTTCTTGACCTGCTTTCGCAACTCCTCATCGTAAATCGAGCCGCAGGGCGCGTCGATTCCCTGCCCTTTGAGGTAGGCCGCGATGGCTTGCATCTCCGCCTGGGCCTCGGGCATCTTCGCAGACGCCGTGATGACAGGCCGTCGGGGTATGAACGACTCAGGCATGACGGTGAATTATACCTTGCCCCCCTCAGTCCCCCCATTTTCGCTCTTTCAATGCTCCGAATAACGATGCGTCCGAAGCGAAAATGGGGGGATGTCCGGAGGACAGGGGGGTAGGTCTCACGCCAAACTCTGCTCACAGACATTCCGAAAGCCGCAGCGGGCGCAGCGCGCGGGCTGCTCGTGGGAGCGGTCCACTTCGGTTTTCATTTCGTCGCGTTTCATATCGGCCAGGATATCCAGCAGCGCGGACTCGAGCTCCTGCGTGAAGTCCACCGCAAAATCGCGGTTCTGGTAATGGATGATGCCGTGGGAGGGACGCTTGCCATAGGTCCGGTGGACGAGCAGGCAGTACGCCGCCAGCTGATAGATGTGCGAATCATACGGCGCCGCGGGTGCGCGCCCGGATTTCACCTCCACCGGGATGATCTGTCCATTCTGCTCGATCAGGTAATCCGGTTTCCCGCTCAGGCCGAGCGCCTGATCATACAGAGGACGCTCGAGCTTTCCCCAGCCGCGCGTGTCGGTGTAAATGATGCGCCCGCCGGGCAATCCTGCCGCCTGACGCTGACGGACTGAGTGCCAGAAGAGTACAACAGCAATTACGAAAAGAAGGAGGGCAATATATAGCATGGAAGAGATGGGTAATTGGGTACTTAGTTATCCAGGTGATCAGGGATCAGGGATCAGGAGATGGAGGATAAGGGCTTGCAGCCCATGACCTCTCGCCCATGGTCCACGGTCCCTCGTCCGTCCTCTGCGCTCAGCGCGCGGCAGCCTGCTTGATCACCTTTTTGACGCGCGACAACCCTCCACCGGACAGGTCTTCCGTGCGTTTCTCGAGTACCGCGATGAATTCGTTCTTATTGGAGGCCTTTACCGCGACCAGCGTCTTCTCCGCGTGCTGCGCCACATCCTTCGGGCGGCAGGAGGCGAGATGATAGAGCAGATAAGGAAAGATGGCTTTGTCGTATTTGGCGCCTGCGGAGGCGGTAAAGGCGAGCGCTTTCACGCCGTTGTCGACGGTGATCACGGAGCCGGTCTTCATGGCCTTCTTGAGGTCTTCCAGATGAACGAAGACCGCGTCGGCGTCGGAGCGGGCCACCTCGGCCAGGGCCGTCATCCCGCCCCAGGCCAGCCGGTTGTTCTTGCTCTTGAGCAGCTGCGCGAACTCCTCGGCGTAGCCGGCGATCAGGGAGGGGTTAATCGCCCCGATCTCGTACAGCACTTTGATGCAATCGGCCTGGATGTTCTTGTCTTTGTTGCCCAGGTTCTCGGCGACCTCGCGGATGCCGGCCTTGTCCTTTTTGGCGGCCAGGTCGCGCGCCAGCTCCTGGTTGGGGACCTCATCGCGGCGGCCGCGCGCGTGGGCGAGTCGATTGAGCACTGACATGGGTACCTCCTCGGGCGCAGTCCGCCCTATAGAAACCGGGCCGTGCAGTAGGCCGCCAACAGCACCAGTGCGGCCAGGAAGAGCAGCATGCCGAGCGTGCGCGTCAGGTTCGAAACCAGCACCTGGCGCCCATGCCGCTGATGCAGGACGGTGCCGCCAGTCATTTCGGCCTGGTTCTCGGACGCCACGCCCTGCTTTCGGTACCACCAGGCGCGGCGGCAGTACAGGTAATTCCCGATATCGGAGGCCCGGATGGTCGGCATACCGAGAGTATAGCACAAATTTTCTATGCAAAGAATGTCATTGCGAGGAGTGGCGCCGCAGGCGCCGCGACGAAGCAATCTCAGGGCTGATCCGACCCTGAGATTGCTTCGTCTCCCGGTCTCGGCCAGGGGCCTCGACCTCAGGCTCCTCGCAATGACATATGGGCAGATATAATCCCCGCATGACCGATTTCCGCTTCTTCCACCCTATCGAAGTCCGTTACGGGGACCTGGATCCCCAGGGCGTGGTCAACAACGCCAAATATCTGACCTATTTCGAGCAGGCGCGCGTGCACTACGTCGTCCACCTGGGGTTGTTCAGCGCCGACCAATCGTTCCTGGAGATCGGCGTGATCGTGGCGGACATTCACGTGGCGTACCGCGCGCCTCTCGTCTGGGGCGTGCCCGTCAAAGCCGGCGTGCGAACTGCCAGAATCGGCGGCAAGTCGATGACGGTGGACCAGGCCGTGGTCCATGCTGAAAGCGGTCAGGTCTATGCCAGCGGGACGGTCATCCTGGTGGCGTATGATTATCGACACCACAAGTCGATTCCGGTACCGAAAGAATGGCGGGAAAAGATTGGGGTATTTGAAGGAATAAATTAAGCCTGGGTCTTGGGGAGATTTTGTTGTGTCATCCTGAGGAAGCTAGGCACGTGACGAAGACACGGGCCGCGACCGAAGGATCTCCTCCGCCAGAATTAGATCCTTCGGTCACCGACCTGCGCTTTGCGCCGGTCTCAGTTCCCTCACCGTTCGTGCCGTCGTACCGGCGGCTACGCCGGTGCGAGACGGCAGGATGACACAACTAGAGGACTGATAGATAGATAAATCATCGTGTGAAAACAAAAGCGCCGCTGATTTCTCAGCGGCGCTTTTTGCTTATTTAGAGCTTCGCGGCCTTTTTCAAAGCCGCAGCCTTATCCGTCTTCTCCCAGGGAAACTCTACATCGTCGCGGCCGAAGTGGCCGTAGGCGGCCGTCTTGCGATAGATCGGGCGGCGCAGGTCCAAGTCGCGGATGATCGCGCCGGGGCGCAGGTCGAAGTGCTCGTTGACCAGGTCCACGATCTGCTGGTCCGCGATCTTGCCGGTGCCGAACGTCTCCACGTTGACGGACAGCGGGTGCGCGACGCCGATGGCATACGCCACCTGGATCTCCACGCGTTCCGCCAGGCCCGCAGCCACCACGTTCTTGGCGGCATAGCGCGCTGCGTACGCGGCCGAGCGGTCGACCTTTGTCGGGTCCTTGCCGCTGAACGCACCGCCGCCGTGACGGCCCATGCCGCCGTAGGTGTCGACGATGATCTTGCGGCCGGTTACGCCGGCGTCGCCCATCGGGCCGCCGATCACGAAGCGTCCGGTCGGGTTGATGAAGATCTTGAGGTCCTTGTCCACCATGTCTTTCGGCATGCTCGGGTTGATGACGTGTTCGATCACCTGCTCGGTGATCTCGGCGTGCGAAATATCCGGCGAGTGCTGGGTGGAGATCAAGACGGTATCGATGCGTTTCGGTTTTCCGTGTGAATATTCGATGGTCACCTGACTCTTCCCATCCGGGCGCAGCCACGGCATCGTGCCGTCCTTGCGCATCTCGGACAGGCGGCGGGACAGCTTGTGGGCAAAGTAAATGGGAGCCGGCATCAGCGTGGGCGTCTCATTGCAGGCGAATCCGAACATCATGCCCTGATCGCCTGCGCCGACGTGCTCGATGTCCGCATCGGTCATCTCGCCGCTCTTGTCTTCCATGGCATGATCCACGCCCAGGGCGATGTCCGCGCTCTGGCTGGCGATGGCGGCCAGCACGGCGCAGGTGTTGCCGTCGAAACCCTTCTCGCTGCTGTCGTACCCGATCTCCAGGATCACTTTGCGCACCAGCTCGTCGAAATTAACGAAGGCGTTCGTGGTGATCTCACCCAGCAGTGCCACGAAACCGGTCTTGGTGGCGGTCTCGCACGCCACGCGGGACATCGGGTCCTGCGCCAGGCAGGCGTCCAGCACCGCGTCGGAGATCTGATCACAGATCTTGTCGGGATGGCCCTCGGTCACCGACTCGGAGGTGAACATCAGTTTGGGCGAGGTCATGAAGGTATTGCTCATCGCGATTCGTTCTCCTTGTTAAAAATAAATGCCCCTTCGGTCGTGATGAAAGGGCAGCGTACGCGTCAGGCATAGAGCCCTCTCATCGTCCAGAATGTTGGATCACCACATGGGTCATCCCTACTGCCGGAATTGGCACCTTGCGTTAGTCTACTGGTCTTATGGTCTTCTAGTCTCGTAGTCTTCTAGTGATGAACTATTCGACTAGCTGACCAACTGACCATTCGACTAACACAGGTTGTCGAGGCATCACAGGGCCGGTCCCTCCGCCTCTCTGGATAAGAGCGCCGTTTAGGCTATTCGATTGTGCCGCGATAATACCACAGGAGCACGGCAGCGTCAATTATGCAGCGGCATTTTATGACGAATGACGCCCTTAGAAACTTGTCTTCGCGCTGAATTCCAATCGTGGGACGGTGATTAAACGCAGAGAACGCTGATCCAATCTTTTGGATCAGCGTTCATCGGCGTCCACGTGTGCCCGTAAGGGTATCTGCGTACAACTCTTACGTTGGATTGATTATGTTTTAGAGTTCTTAGTAGTCCGAGGCGCAGCGGAATCCGATCTTGGGTGAATAGGTTCCCAACCATTGGGCTGAGTCCACCAGCGCGGTCGGATCGGAGCCCACCACGGACGAGCGTTTCGATACGCGGATGTCCGAATCGGCATCCTGGAACGTGCCGCCGCGCACGACGCGCTCGAAGGAGGATGAGCGCGCGCTCGGGCCGGGCGGGTTGAAGTTGACGCCGGAGCCATAGTAATCCGCATCATAAAAATCGTTGGTCCATTCCGCGACGTTGCCGGCCATGTCCAGCACGCCAAACTGGCTGGCGCTGCCGGGGATGTCGCCCACGCGGGTGGTGTCACCGAAAAAGGAGTTGAAGTTCGCGTGCGAGGCATCCGGCACGAGATCGCCCCACGGATAGATGCGCGTGTCGTCCCCGCGGGCGGCGCGCTCCCACTCGGCCTCGCTGGGCAGGCGACGTCCGGCCCAGTGGCAGTAGGTGTCGGCTTCGTACCACGTGACGTAGATTACCGGGTACTCGGTGAAGTCCGGGTTGCTGTAATAGATCGTGCGCGAGGTGGACTTGAACTCAAGCGGCAGCCTGCAGCCGCCGGCAGTGACGCACAGCGAATACATACCGTTGGTCACTTCCACCTTGTCGAGCCAGAAGCCGCGCATCGTAACCTGATGGACCGGCTTCTCGTTTTGAGCCGCCTTGGGATCCAGGCCGCCCATATAGAAGGTGCCTTCCGGCACGTAGACTTGAGGCATGCCGTCGGCAGGCGACACCCGGTCGCTACCCGGTTGCGGCGTGTTGCTCGATCCTTCCGCGGTCGGCAGGAACGGGAGCGAAGTGCTGGTCGGGGCGGTGGTCGGCAAGGCGATCGAAGTGGGCAGGCCTCCGCCGCCGCCGCCCAGTTGGCAGGCCGTGGCGAAGAGTGCCAGCGCCGCCAGGATGGGAAATAATCGTTTCATATGCATCTCCTAGGGGTATTTTTTCTTGTTTCGAGTATACGGAAGAGGTACTAATATACTAATCCCCCATTGGTAATATTTCGGTAACATTTTGGGACCATTAGTGACCGAGTTCCTGTACTATAATCCGACCCGTGACCACTCCCAGCGTTCTCGAGCCTGCTGATACCCGCTCTGCCTCACGGGTCTTCGTGATCTGCGACCAGGACACTACCGCCCCCATCTGGGGACACATCATCCGGCAAAAGGGCCTGGTCGCCATCCTCGAGACCTCCGTGCCCCGCGCCATGGAGCGCTCGGTGGAAGAGATCCCCGACCTGATCGTCATAGACGTGAATGCCCCGCATGCCCAGCGCATCGAACTGTGCCGCAAATTCCGCTCGCTGAGCACCAGCCCGATCCTGCTGTTCCTGCCCAGCAACCACGAGCCCGAGATCCTGGAGGCCTATCAAGCCGGCGTAGACGAGTGCGTGGTCAAGCCGATCAGTCCCGCCATCTTCCTGGCAAAGATCATGGCCTGGGCGCGCCGCAGTTGGAGCGAACCCATGACGCCGCGATCCGCCGGCCGCCTGAACCTTGACCCTGCGCGCCGCTCGGCCTTCGGTCCGGACGGGAAAGAGATCAAACTCACCAACCTCGAATTCCGGCTGCTGCATTTGTTGATGAGCCGGCCCGGCTATGTGTTCCCCACCGAGGAGATCATTCATACGGTGTGGGGTACGCAGGGCGACGCGGTGCTGTTGAAGAACGTGGTGTACCGGCTGCGAAGAAAGATGGGGGAGGAAGCCAGCCAGACGCATCTGATCCAGACATTTCCCGGCGGCTATAGTTTTCAAGAAAACTAAGCGAGGTCCTGAAATTCAGGACCTCGTATCTTTTTCGAACCCTTCGACAGCGCTTCGACACCTTCGGTCAGCGCGGCGTCTTGGTGCGGCTCTTTGCCCTTTCATGTACACGGATTTCGCGGAACACACGGATAAGGGCAGCTTCTAAAGTGTTTTTCTCCGTGAGACCCCGTGTAATCCGTGTTTTCCGTGTACAAAATCTCATCAAGGGTCGGACGCACAGCGAAAGCCGATCTTGGCCGAACTGCGCCCGATCAGGTCGGCGCTGTCGAAGGCGGCCCTGGGATTCGGTCCGGCCTCGAAGCCGCGGTTCGAGACGCGCATGTCCACCCAGACGTCCTGATAGGAGCCGCCGCGGATCACGCGCTGATACTGGCCGGTGGACTCGTCCGCCGTGAACGGATCGACCGCGGGGGAACTCAGGTAATAATCCGGATCGTAAATGTCCGCGGTCCATTCCCACACATTTCCGGCCATGTCCAATGCGCCGAATGGGCTCGCGCCCGCGGCGTATGAACCGACGCGGCTCGTATCGCGGATCAGGTTGTCGAAGTTGGCATACAGTTCCGTGGGAGGCTCATCGCCCCATGGATACGTGCGCCAGTCGTCGCCGCGCGCCGCGCGTTCCCATTCGGCCTCCGTCGGCAGACGGCGTTCGGCCCAGGCGCAGTAGGTCTGCGCGTCGGACCAGGTGATCTGGATCACGGGGTAATCCTGGAACTCGGGATCGCCGAAATAGGAATCCCGTTTTTGTGACGAGACCTTTTGCGGCGGCCGGCAGCTGCCCGCCTGCACGCACAGCCCGTACATGCCGTTCGTGACCTCGAGTTGGTCGAGCCAGAACGCGTGCATCTTGACGATATGATCCGGGATCTCATCGTTCTCGGCATGCACATCCAGGCCGCCCATGCGCACACTACCCTCCGGGACGAAGACTTGCTGCATGCCGTCGCGCTCCGAGGCGCGCATCTGCGGCGGAACCGGCGTAGGCGTGCCTGTCGGCGCGGCGGGCACGGTGGCGGTAAAGATCACAGCGGCCGCGTCTGTCGCGGTCACGGCAACCTCCTCGGACGGGGCAACAACCTCAAGCTGAGTAGGAATCGTCCCGGTGGCGGACGGCGCGGCGGGTCCGCAAGACGTCAAGCCGAGGGCCAGCGTCACGAACACAAGAAGATATTTCATGGGATGATCTAGTTGACGAAGCCGAGCGCGTACGTCGCATCCGCATAGCCGGGATGAATGGAAAGCGCCTTGTTCCAGGCCGCGCGCGCGCCCTTGAAATCGTCTTTTCGATACAGCCCCCAACCATACCACAGCCACGTCTCTTCAGACATCTCCGTCACGCCGCGGGCATAATCCGTTAGCACCAGCAGGTCGTCATTGCGGTTGGACTGGAAGTATGAGATGAAGGGACCGAATTGATAGCGGAACATGCGCAGCGGCAGGCCGATCTCGCGCGACCGGTCGTAGGCGAGCGCGGCCTCGTCGTAGCGTTCAAAGTAAACCAGGTTGCTGCCGAGGTTGAACCACGCGAAGGCATCCGACGGATCGGCGGCGGTATCGGCTTGCGCGATCTCGAGCGCGCGCTGACGGTTTTGATCGGCATCCCAGTCCGCGCCCAGGATCGACTTGAGCTCCTCTTCCTCGCCGGGCAGATAAAGCAGAATGTACAGATAGTTAAACGGCTTCCACTCCGTCTCGAGTTGTGCGTAGGAGACCGTCAGGTCCGCGCCGTGATAGGAATCCTGCACGTGAAAGGTTTGCGCGGCATCGTCATAGCCGGTTAGCAACAAATAATGGGCGGCCCACAGATCGTCGTTGGGACCGAGCGCATCGTTGGGATCCAGCTTGGTGGTGCCTTCGATGATGACCGGGTAGCGCGCCGCGATCAATCGTCTGAGCAGGTCGATATCTCCGGCGACGCGATATTCGGTCCGCAGCCAGCCCGCGAAATTGCGGACGTAGTACGCCATCTCTTCGGGATTCACGTTGCGGTCCTGCAGCACCGGCTTGATCTGTTCGGCAATGACGCCTTGATCGCCGTCCCAGCCGTACATGTGCATGGCCATCGAAAGCGTGGCCGGCCCGCAGTTGTTGGGCGTTTGTTTTTCCCACGGCGGGCTGTCAAGCGAAACTTGCGCGGCCATCGGCGCGGAAGTGGCGGTGGCCGGCAACGTCGCAGCCGGTGAAGCGACGGGCTTTGTGATCGCCGCGGTGGGTGTATGGGCTGCAGGCGTGACGGGCAATGCGGTCGGCACAGGGCCCGGAGGGTTAATTACGTTCTTGACATACAAGTTGAATTTTTCCGCGCGCCAACTCACGGCCGCCCCCACGGCCGGGATCTGCAGCATCAGGATCGCCAGCAGCGCGAGGCCCGCCAGCGCGATGAGAATCATGCGTGCACGTTTCGACATGCGCGGGAGTTTACCATGCCTTCATAAGAGCGATTTAATAAAGGAGATGCCGTGAGAAAAATCTAAACACAAAGGACACGAAGGAACAAAGTTTTAGGGGGCTATTCTTCGAGACCTTTGT
>DASXQN010000408.1:0-5282 GCA_036507155.1 Anaerolineales bacterium | reverse complement strand
GGGGCGCCACGTAATCGGGTACGAGGTTCAGAAAGTGCGGTCGGTCGTAGACTGGTTCAGGCAGAGAAGCGGAGCAAGAGTGGGGGTGGCCGGATATGGCGAGGGCGGCCTGATCGCATTCTACGCTGCCGCGGCCGATCCGCGCATTGACGCCTGTCTTGTGAGCGGCTACTTCGATCCGCAGGAGCGAGTCTGGGAAGAGCCGATTTACCGCAACATTTTCGGATTGCTGCGCGAGTTCGGCCCGGCCGAGATCGCGACGCTGATAGCCCCGCGCGGCCTCGTCATTGAGCACAGCACGGTACCCAATGTGATCGGTCCTCCGGCGGCGCAGCCTCGACGCAGAGGCGCTGCTCCGGGAGGGTTGCGCAATTTTCCCTTCGCGGCCGTTCAAGCCGAGTTCGGCCGGATCGACTCTCTTCTGAAGCCCGGATTCCAGCCGAAGCATCTCGTTCGCGGCCCGGGCGGAACCCACTCGGGATCACAGAAGGCAGTTGAGAGTTTCGCGCGTCTTTTGGGGGTGACATCGGCGATGGAGCTGTCCAGCCGGGTTGCGGTGGACCAGCGGAAGAACTTTGATCCAGGCCGCCGGCAGATGCTCCAGGTCAAGGAGCTGGAAAACCACGTCCAGTGGCTGCTGCGCGACCGCGACAAGAGCCGGGATAAGTTTCTTCTTTCGCATACTGCGGCGGACTTCGCAATGCTGAAAGACTTCGAGCCTGAAGCCCGGAAGTACCGCGAATATCTTTGGGACGAACTTCTCGGCAGAATCGAGGACGCGCCGCTCGCGCCGGCGCCCCGGTCTCGCAAGGTTTATGACAGGCCGAAATGGGTTGGTTACGAAGTGGTGCTGGATGTTTTTCCCGATGTATTCGCCTGGGGAGTCCTGCTCCTGCCCAAGGACCTGAAACCCGGCGAGAAGCGGCCAGTGGTAGTGTGCCAGCACGGCCGGGGCGCCATACCGAAGGACACGATCGAAGGGGACCATCGCCACTATCACGACTTCGCGGCCCGGCTCGCAGACCGCGGGTTCATTGTTTTTGCGCCTCACAACCCTTACCGCGGCGAAGACCGCTATCGTTTTCTCAACCGGAAGGCGAACGCGCTCAAGGCTACTCTATTCTCATTCATCCTGGCGCAGCATCAGCAGATCCTGAACTGGCTCGAAACGCTCCCCGAGGTCGACCCGGCGCGCATCGCTTTTTACGGGCTCAGCTACGGCGGCGAGACCGCGGTGAGAGTGCCGCCGCTTCTGGAGCGCTATTGTCTCTCCATCTGCTCGGCGGACTTCAACGACTGGGCGCGCAAGGTCGCCTCCGCGCAGAGCCGTTACAGCTTCATGTTCACGGACGAGTGGGAGATGCCCTATTTCGATCTGGGCAGCGCATCGAGTTACGCGGAGATGGCGTCGCTGATGATCCCGCGGCCTTTCATGGTCGAGCGAGGGCACTTCGATGGAGTGGCCCCGGATGAATGGGTAGCCTACGAATATGCGAAGGTCCGCCGGCTCTACGACCGGTTTGGTCTGTCGGATCGCACCGAAATAGAGTTCTTCAACGGTGTGCACACGATTAACGGACAAGGGACATTCCGATTTCTGGAAAAGCACCTGCGGAAGCAATGACGAGTGACGAATGACGAGTGACGAGTGACGAGTGACGAATGACGAATGAAACAAAAGCTGCCAAATGGAGTTTTCATTCGTCATTCGTCATTCTTCCATGAAGATGATCCGGATCTGCTGGAGTAAAGCCGGATGCCTAGCCCGCGCAGTTCGCTCATCAGATCCGCCGGGTTCACATATTGGTCAGGGGAAATGAGGCCTCGCATGTCGAAACGGTCTTCGGCGATTGCCTTCGCAGCCATCGCTGAAGGCACTGCCGCCGTATAGTGCCCCATTCCGGTTGAGAGCAAGGCTAACCGGAGGCGCTCATTGTTTCCCTCAACCTCAACCGCCAATGCGCCCGCGCGCCTGCCTATGCGTCTGACGACAGCCAGACCCAACGGCAGGACGCGCGCGATGGCCGACGCTGCTCCGCTCACCCGCGCCGCTACGCCCAGGAGTTGGTTCAGGGACGGCACGTTGCTGTCCACAAAGAGATCCACGCAGCTCAGGGACGGCCAGATCTCGGGCAAGAGAACCGAGTCGGAGGATTCGAACAGGTACGCGCGTATGTTTCCGATCGGTTCAGGCAAGAGACACCCTCGAGACTCGCGCCATCCCGGCCGGATCTCCAGCCGTCCGTTGCGTCTGACTCGCACGTCATGACCTACGGATCGCAGCAGAGACCCCGCTGCGCCGCGATTGGCAGTAAGGCGTACGGCCGGGACCAGATAGGTTGTGACACGCAGGGGCTCCCCAATCCCGCTCCAGCGCACGAGCGCCGCTGTGACTGCCGAAACCGAGCTGCAGGACGTCAATACGCGAATGCCTTTCGAATCGATCTCCGGCCGCAGCGCGAGGATTCTCAGCGCGTAGTCCAGGCTGTCTGAAAGGTCGATCAGATCAAATCCGGTCTCTAGCGCGGAATTCACAAGCGCGAGGGTGCGATTCTGAAAAGGTCCGGCTGCGTCGACTATTACGTCTCCCGGCCGCAACGCCGCCTGGATGGATTCTGGATCCTCCGCGTCCACTCGCAAGCCGGCGCCCTTGCGGCGCGAGCCGACAAGCGGATTCATGCCGCTTGCTCTCAGCCGGTCGACTACCGCCGCGCCAAAAAAACCCAGACCGCCCAGCACAACGATTCGTCTCACTTCAGTTTTATCCCCATGAGCCAGGTCCACGGACAGAACAACGCCATTAATCCGGTTGTGGAGATAATCATCCCTGAAACGCTCCCCGCCAGAGCTGAGACCGTCAATCCCAGGCCGAAGAACCAGGCGGCCCACGCAAGGATTCGTAAAGCCGTTGGCATTTCTGGTGTCGCCAGCGTAAGCATGATTCCCGCGACCGTATACAGCCCATTTGCTGCGCCGGCGGTCAGGAGAGTGCCCGCTTGCTGGATTGTCTCGAGATCGTTCGGCAGCCAGCCGATAAATAGCGACTCCGCCGTCAAATCGCAGGCAATTCCGGCTGCGGCCACGCACCAGGCCGCGATTCCCCATCCAGCCCTTCGGGCCCGCGCGGCCCACCATGCATAAAAACCCAACAAACTCATCGCCGACGCGTACCACGCCAGCCAGCCGGCGCGCCATAATACGGGGTGTTCAGCAATGTAGAGCGCCCGCCGCACAGGATCCGGCTCGACCTCGGTGCCGGGTCTGAGCGCAAGCAACAGGGCCAGGCCTCCGAGCGCGTTCACGCTGCCGCAGACAAAGGGCGTGGAGGAGCGCGCGAAGTCCCCGATTCGCGTTCCCTCCAGCAAAAACAACGTGAAGGGCGCCCACCAGAGAATATCGTTGAACGTGATCAGGGTGAATGTACGGACCGGTAATTCGCCGCCCGCTACCGCTACGACCCATCCGGCGGGTCCCAGCAGCTTTCCGGCAAGACCGATGGCTATCAGTGGTTTCGCTCGATCCAGGCGCATGGCGGCGTACGCGTACGTAGCGCCGTAAAGGCCTACGACCATGCCGAGGCATGACCAGATCGAGGGATAGCGCGGCGCCTCCAAATCGAATAGATGGAAGAAGGAAAAAGGCGAAAGCGCAGCCCAAAGTCCGAACGCAATGTTATATGCGGCTGCCAGCGCAAATATAAGCCGGTACATCCGCGCTCGAAATGGATCCATCTGCAGCATAAATTTCTTGGTGTCTTGGTGCCTTGGGGGTGAGTTTTGTTTCACCGCATCTACCACCAAGTTTCCATGATCCTGCGAATCTCCACTGCGAATGAAAATTTGTTGCTGTTGCACCACTCATTGACCCGGATTCCTGGGACCGCACGCATCTTGCGTGCACGAGGTTTCGCAAGTGCACGCAAGATGCGTGCGGTCCCAGGCGCCCGCTGCGAATAGATCACCCTCGTATTTTCATAGGAGACACGAAGACACCAAGGACATTGCGGGCGAAGGCTGCCACCTGCCCTTCGTTGCGGTTGGTTAGGATAACGACGATAAAGTGCTTCTCGGGGATGCGCAGGATGTGCGTCTTCTGCCCGGTCTTCTCCTTTGCAGTGGCGGAAGGCATCATTGCGAAAAGAATGAATGCCAGGAACGACCCTCGCATCGTTGGGTTCACGTCCGCCTAGTATCTCTACTTAGCGAACGCGCGCAACAAAAATCCCTTTCCGGCAAATCCGCTTCAACCACGAGGGCACTGTGCCCAATCTCAAAATTGAAATTAGGGCTATGCACTTGATTCCCCTTGGAACCGAAGTCAACAATTCGATTTTTTGAGACTTTTGTGACTTTTTGAGGCCAAGAATACACGCGGGCCTCAAAAAGTCACAAGAATCACAAAATTTAAATGCTCTATGTACATGATCTTCCTGGCCCAAAAGATCGTGGGCGGGCGCCGCGGTCCATCAGATGTAGCAGACAGGGGAATGATGTGCATAGGCCGACTCCCTAATTCAGTTTTGGTCACCCGACGGAATGAACCCACGGAATCGCGGAGTTGAGTAACCTGTCCCCCGAATTCCCAGCACGCCGATCACAGCGTTGGTGTCGAGCAAGTGGTTCACTCGAACAGGTCCTCTGTCTCAAGCAACATCGGTTGACGGAGACCCTCGTCCATGAACGGAACGTCGGCGAAGCGGTCCAGCTCGGCAAACCAGTCATCGATATCGATCACCATCGGTTCAAGCAGGATGCCGTTCTGGACGCGGCGCACATGCACTCGGTTGCCGGGCAGTCGATACGCCCGCGGCAAACGGACGGCTTGACTGCGGCCTTGCATGAACACCTTCGCAATATCCGTCTTCGACATAGGGAAGAAGTTAACCAGCTCTCTTTCGTGGGGCGGCGCCGCCCTATTTGCTTGTCAGCCGCTTGATCAACTCCACTTCATCCGCTTTGTACGGCGTGCCGTCCGGGCGAAACACTTCGTGAAACCAGACTTCGGGGTCGCGCCCGACATACGGCTTCTGCCAGGAATCCCAGGGCAGAAAGGTTTGCGTCTTGCCCGCGACGAGCCCCCAGTTGATCGCCGCCACGTTGTATTTTTTCGCGATCGGCAAACTGCCTTGAAACGTTGATTTGTTTCCGCGCGCCATGTACTCGGTACATAGAATCGGCCGCTTGAAGCGCGTCAGCCAGAGGATGCGTTTTTCAAATTCCGCGCCGTCATCGTAGCTGTGAAACGAAACCACGTCCGATTCTTCAAGTTGAATCCGCTGCATC
>DASXQN010000407.1:0-13899 GCA_036507155.1 Anaerolineales bacterium | reverse complement strand
AATTCTTGATCGCGCCAAGGTAGTTGCCGAGATGCTGGCGGCCGGTGGGCCGGGCGCCGGAGAAAACACGTCCCTTCTTCTTTGCCATTCGTATCCTTTATTTGTCTGGAGTGCGGACTTCAGTCCACTAGTATCCGGACTAAAGTCCGCACTCCGGGATTTTTTGAGCTACTCACCAACCATTTTGGCGATCAAACCCACGACTTCACCGGGAGCGGCATGCCGGCCGCTCTGGAGTTTTGAGTAAACCAGGCTGCCGTTGGCGCTGACTTCAAACCGGCCCTCGTCCGACGGCACCAGCGTGATGGATTCGATCACGTGCTCGAACTGCTTCAACAGATCGTCTGCCAGGCTCACGGCCCGGCCGGTGTAGTGTCAGACCGCGCAGTAAATGATCTCGATCTTTAGCAAATCAGCGCTCCGATCTTCTGTGTCATTGCGTTAGAAAATTATAACATGCGGGCTACGCTCCCTTGCTTTCACCCCTCATGCGCGCTATAATCCGCACGCTTGGTACAAGGAGTTCGGCATGCCCGTTTATATGTATCGGTGTGAAAACTGCGGCGCGCGATTTGAGCGCCAACAATCTTTTAGCGATGCCCCGCTCAAAACCTGCCCGGAGTGCCACAAGAAGACCCTGCAGCGCGTAATCGGCGCGTCCCGGATCATCTTCAAGGGCTCCGGATTTTACGCGACCGACAACAAGTCCGCTTCCGGCAGCAAGAGCGGCAACAACCATAAGAAGGAAGATGGGAAAGCGAAGGATGAGGGCAAGCCCAAGGAAGCCGCCAAGGCTGCCACCGCTGAAACTAAGCCGAGCGCCCCGTCCACCAGCGACTCTTCGGAGTAGGTCGCACTCATGAACCAAAAACGCCGTCCTGATGGACGGCGTTTTGCTTTCACGGTTGCAGGTTATCCATGTAACGCTCGATCAAATAATCGTAGCGACCGAGATTGAAGTTATCGAAGCCAGGAACTCGAGCGAGTAGATCAGAAAGAGCCACGCTGATTGCCGATTTGGTTGAAGATAGGATCAGGACTATAATGGACGCCTCGATCAACCAAGGAGAATTACGATGTCCATGGACGATATACTCAAAATTCTGGTGGATTCCCGCCAACAAACAGGCGCTGACACTCCGACTGCCAGCCAGGATCCCATGGCGGACCTGATCGGCCGTCTGCTCGGCGGAGGACACTCACAAGGCGGCCAAGGCCCGAGCTTGGGTGACTTTATGCGATTGCTGGAAAAATTCCTGGGTTCCGGGCGGCAGGCACCGAGCACCGACCCAAGCCCCGGTACGAGCACCGACCCAAACCCGGGTACGAGTACCAGCGATCCGATCATGGATTTGCTTCAGCCGCTTGTCAATAAGATCGCGAAGAAGGTGCACATTTCGCCTGAGATCGCCACGATGGTTGTTGGGTTCGTGCTTCACAAACTGCTGGCGCACTACCCCACTTCAGGCAGGGATTCGACGCAGTTCAATCTGGATGATATGCTGCAGCAGATGTCTTCCGGAAGCATCGATCCGCAGACTCTGCAGTCCAGCGGGTTGGTCAACGAACTGGCGCGTACCACCGGCCTCGATCACGAGACCGCGGCCCGAAGCCTGGATGCGACGTTCGGCGCACTGGGCGCACACGTGCAGGGGTCGGCAGGTTCCGTGCGCGGTAAAGCGGGCAGGACTTCGAGCGTGAAGAGTGCGCGCGGCGGCAAGACCATGAAACGACCCGGCTAAGTAAACAGAAAACCGCCGTCCAAATGGACGGCGGTTTTTGATTGCCTACAGTATGTCACCCCGAGCACGTTCGCTTCGCTCAGTGTAAACTCCGCGAGGGGCCCAGCGACCGCCTGTCCCCGTAGGGGGAAGGGCGCGTCTTTCACGCTCCGCTTGGTCCTTCGGTCGCCGCCTGTCGCTCCGCGACACGCTCAGCTCCCTGAGGATGACAAGGCTTGCGGAGGCCACGCTCGGCCGAGCGTCCAGAACAGCGCGACGGCCAGCGGGATCAACGCGAACGCGGCGCTGATGTACGCCATCGTGTTGAATCCCAACCCCTCGAAGATGATGCCGCTTTCCAAACTGCCGATCGCCGAAGCCAGTCCCACCAGCAGGTCGTTGAAGCCCTGCGTGCGCGCCCGCTCGGCAGGCGAGAGTTGATCCGACAGTAACGCCGAGCCGCCGACGAAACAGAAATTCCATCCGAGCCCGAGCAGAAACAGCGCCACACCCAGCGGCAGCACGTCCGCCGAAAACGTGGCAGCCACGCACGCCAACGCGAGCGTACTTGTGCCGACGATGATGACCGGACCGCGACCCCAACGATCGGCCAGCCGACCGGACAAGATCGAGAACGCGAACATTCCAAAAGTGTGCGCCGAAATGACGACGGAGATCGCGCCCAACCCATGCTGGTGGCCGCGCATATGCAGCGACGTGATCACCATCACCAGCACCATGACCATTTGGCCGAGCGTCATCGCCAGCAACGCCACGAGCGCGGCCGGCTGACGAAAGATCTCGAGCACGGCGCGCGGTGGACGGTTCGAGGCGCGGCGCGCGCCGTCCGGGCCTGTTTCCGTTTCCGGATGAAGTTCCGCCACCTGACGGCCCAACTCGCGCGGGTCCGGGCGCAATCCGAAAAAAACCACGAACGCGCCGACCGCGAACAGGATCAGGCTGACGGCGTACGCGCCGGCCAGTTCATCGCCGGCAAACGGCAGGAAGAATCTACCGGCGGGCCCCGCCACGAACGGCCCGATCACCGAGCCGACCGTCCCGCCGATGACCACGTTGGAGATCGCGCGGCCGCGCGCTTCGGGCGGATTCACCTCCGCGGCTGCGAAACGGCCGAGGCCAACGGCTGCGCTGGCGATGCCCATGAAGACCATGCCGATTAGGAAGAGAATGAAAGAGGAAAGAGCGATGGCATAAAACGCGAGACCGGAGCCCAGCGCGCCGAACAGCAGACCGCTGACCAGGCCGCCGCGCCGGCCGATGGCGTCCATCACATAGCCCCAGGCGAAGGCCGAGAGCGCGCCGGCCAGCAGGTAAACCGCGGTCGGCACGCCCGCCCAGCCGGCGTGATGAGCCAGCTTCTCGCTGACGATGGAGTTCAGCGTGGCCGCAGCGATAAAGCCGGCCGACGCGAGCGATTGCTCGACGAACAGGATCAGCGTGATCTTGCGGGCAAAGGCTTGGAGGTTTTGCATGCTACTCCGACGCGTCGACGTGGAATCGGGTTTCCAGGAGGCTCGCCCGCCTAATTTCCAATCTTCAGCGACCGCGCCAGGATGTCCCTGAGCTTGTACGAATAGCCGATCAGGCTGAGCTCCGGGCTGACGGTTGAGCCGGCCGTCTCGATCTTGAAATTGCCCACGCCGAACATGCGGTCGAACAGGTTCTGATCGGCCGCGTAGTTGGTGACGCGCGAGAACGGGATGACGATCTCGCTCTTGTTGATCAGGCCCTTTTGGAACATCAGGCGGTCATCATAGATGGTCAGCGTCTCGGAAAAGTGGGCGATGATACGCGGGTTGACCAGCGACCACCAGCGGAAGACGGGTTTGAAGGTTTGCATTGTCGAAGGGTCCTTTCCGGCCTCAAGTATATAGCAAAATCCGGCTTCAAAGCCCCGAGGGATCAACCACAAAGTCACAAACGCACGAAGGCACTACACCTTTTTTTCTCTTCGTGTCTTCGTGCCTTGGTGACTCTGTGGTAAAGCCCTGCGCGCGCTTCGCGTCTTCGCTGCGAGAATCCCTGGCGGCCGTCCGCCACAACAAAAGAGTCCCTTGCGGGACTCTGAATTACATTGGAGCATCGCTATTCCAGGGGCCAGGTCGGCTTGAGATCCTGGCGCGGCGGCGGATTCTTCTGTCCATAGATCAGATCCACGCCGGCCAGCGATATGACATCCCCGGGATAAACGATCGCCTGGGTGGTCTTGCGTCCGTTAATGAAGGTCCCGCCGCTGGAGTCCAGATCGAAGAGCACATAGCGGCCGTTGATGGCGCGCAACTGTGCGTGTGCACGTGAGACGCGATTATCGTCGATCACGAGTGTATTTCCAAGCCGCCGCCCGATGTTAATAACCGACTCTGTCAGCGGAAACACCTTGACGCTGTCGATGATCAGAAAGGCTTCTTCCGGAATCGTTGTAATGTCATCGTCAGGCTTGATCTCGAGATTTCCTTCGAGCTGACTTTCCGGCTCGATAGGCGGCCCCGGCGCGTTATCCATCATTCCCTCCGCATTAGCTTCCATTTTCGCACCTAATTATATATATTCGAGGATGTCTTTACAATAGCCAATCTCTTCGCTTGTCCAGACAAAGCCACACTAAACGCAGAAATTCGGAGGATTCATGTGAAGATTCTCTTAATTATCCAATGCGCGGCGCGATCTCTTCGCGCGATTGGTGCAACAACTTAACGAGCTGGACCGCCTTGCTGTCGCGCGCTGCAGCGCTGAAATATCGATCATCGAGCTGCATACAGCGAATTGCAAATCGCACGCGCGCCTGGGCCGTGGGTCGCGATCGCGTGATTCAACTTTCGCAATTGCTGCGATGCTGCATCGGACGAAACAAAACGCCCTCCAAAGTTGGTGGAGGGCACTCGAGCTCCTCGGCGAGGACTTGAACCTCGAACCTAGCGGTTAACAGCCGCTCGCTCTGCCAATTGAGCTACCGAGGAAGGCGTGCGAGATTATAAGAGTAAGAGGGGGGAGTGTCAAGAAGAAAGTGTCACGTGCGACGTATCACGCCTCAGCTGTCAGGCGTTGCCGCGAATCAGAAGAGCTGCGCCGCGGACGGCGCTAAGTACGTTTAGTATTTGATCGCGCTCAGATGATGGAGTTTGTCCATGCGATGGACCGCAGTGATCTGTCTCACGGTGCCGGTCAGACCGCGCACCACCAGCGAATCGGTGCGGGCGCCTTCACCGAGGTAGCGCACGCCGTTGAGCAGCTCCCCATCCGTGATGCCTGTGGCCGCGAAGAAGACGTCCTCGGAGCCGACCAGGTCGTTCATCGTCAGGACCTTCTCGAAGTCGTACCCGGCTTCGCGCCCGCGCCGCAGCTCGTCCTGGTCGCGCGCGTACAGCTTGCCCTGGATCTCGCCGCCCATGGCCCGCAGCGCGCAGGCCGCGATCACACCCTCGGGCGTCCCGCCGATGCCGAACAAAACGTCCAGGCCGGAATCGGGCCAGGCGGTCATCAAAGCGGCGGCCACGTCCCCATCCGGGATCAGCCGAATGCGGGCACCGGCTTTGCGGATCTCGGCGATCATCTCGCTGTGTCGATCGCGGTCGAGGATAATGGTCGTGACGTCCTCCACAGACTTGTCCTTGGCTTTGGCGATCGCCTTCAGATTGTGCGTGATCGAGCGCTCAATATCGATCTTGCCGCGCGCCTCGGGGCCAACCGCGATCTTGTTCATGTATACAAATGGGCCGGGGTTATACATCATGCCGCTGGGAGCCAGGGCGACGGTGGAGATCGCATTCGAGCGGCCGAAGGCCAGCGGCCGCGTCCCGTCGATCGGGTCCACCGCCACATCGACCTGCGGACCGGTTCCGTTGCCCACCTTCTCACCGTTGTACAGCATGGGGGCCTTGTCCTTCTCGCCCTCCCCGATAACGATCACCCCGCTGATCGGGATGGTGCTCAGCACGAGACGCATCGCCTCGACCGCGGCGTGGTCGGCTGAGGTTTTGTCGCCGCGCCCCATCCAGCGGCCGGAGGCGAGCGCAGCCGCTTCGGTTACGCGCGCCAGGTCCAGCGCCAGGTTGCGGGTCGGCTCATCGCTCCCGAAGGTCTCCATGGGCTTATCCATTTATAGAATACACCATTGAATGAAGAAAAATCCGATCGGCGCGGCCCACAGCCAGCTGTCGATACGGTCGAAGAATCCGCCGTGGCCCGGGATCACATCGCTCGAGTCCTTGAGATGCGCCTGTCGTTTGAACATGCTCTCGCCCAGGTCGCCGAGCGGTGTAAGCAATCCCAGCAGCATGCCGAGCGCCGCAGCCTGCCAGAGCGTTACATCTCCGGCCAGGCCGCCCCAACGGCCATATGCATAAACGAAAAACATCGCGGCGATCACGCCGGTGAACACGCCGGCCCAGTATCCCTCCCAGCTTTTGCGCGGACTCAGCCGCGGCGTCATCTTGTGACGACCATACGCTGCGCCGATCGAGTACGCGCCGGAGTCCGCCAGCCAGATCGTGGGCAGGACGATCATGAACCACCAGCCGCCTTCCGGCAGGTTACGCAAGTCCACCAGATAGGCCCCGATCCAGCCGAGGTAAACGAGCCCGGCGGCCGTTACGCAGAAATCCAGCGCGGCCTGCTCCCGCCCGCGTTCGAAGGCGATCAGGTGTGCCGCCATGGCGAGCAGAACCAGGATGACAAAGATCGGCAGGGCGGCTTCGGGACGGAAGGCGCGCGCTGCCAGAATTAAAAAAACTCCGCCCACTGTCAGGACCTCATTGGCCTGCATGTGGGCGGCGCGGAACATTTGCACGTATTCGCGGGCGGCGCCCAGTAGAAAGATCAGGATCAGGGCGAAAAAAAATGGCCCCCCCAGGAGCACCGCCGGCACACCCAAACACAGCAGGGCCAGCGCGGTGACCGTCCGCCTAAGCATTCGTGCCCTGCAGCTCTCCCGAAGACACCTTGCCATACCGGCGGTCGCGGGCGGCAAAGGCTTCCAATGCGCGGCGATACTCGTCCTTATCGAAATCGGGCCAGTAGGTGGGCGTGATATACCACTCGGAATACGCGGCCTGCCAGATCAGGAAATTGCTGACGCGCAATTCGCCCGAAGTGCGGATGATCAAGTCAGGATCGGGCACGCCGGCCGTGAACATGTACTTGCTCAGCAGTTCATCGTTCACGTCCTCAGGCCGGACACCGTCCTGCATGATCTTCTGGACGGCTTGCACGATCTCATCGCGTCCCCCGTAATTGAAAGCCACGTTCAGCACGAGCCTGTCATTGTTTTTCGTCAGCTCGATCGCCTCGAGCACCTTCTTCTGCAGCTGGTGCGGCAGGCGCTCCAGCCGTCCGATATGTCGCAGTTGCACGCCCTCCTTGTGCAGCTCATTCAACTCGCGGTCGATCACGTCCTCGAGGATGTGCATCAGACCCTGCACCTCTTCCTGCGGACGGCCCCAGTTTTCGGTGGAAAAGGCGTAGATCGTGAGGTACTTCACCCCGAATTCGACGGTGGCCCGGATGATCCGGCGCAGATTCTCGGTGCCGGCCTTGTGGCCCGCCAGCCGGGGCAGGTGGCGCGAGATCGCCCATCGGCCGTTGCCATCCATGATCATGGCAATATGCCTGGGTAGTTTTTCTGCCGGAATATTGAGCGGGGATTCTTTCATCAGCGGTCTGTCAACGCGATCGCATTACACTTCCATGATCTCTTTTTCTTTGGTGGTGCCGTGATGGCCGATGTCTTCGATGTACTTGTCGGTCAGTTTTTGCAGGTCCTCTTCACCGCGCTTCAGATCATCCTCGGTGATGAGTTTTTCCTTCTCGAAGTCGCGCAGATCGTTGTGCAGGTCGCGGCGGATGTTGCGAACGGCGATGCGCGCCTCTTCGAGCCGGGTGTTCATGTGCTTGACCAGTTCGCGGCGCCGATCTTCCGTCAGCGGAGGCAGGTTGAGGTGCAGGGACTTGCCATCGTTGTTGGGATTCAGGCCGAGATCCGAGGTCTGGATCGCCCGCTCGATCTCTTTGAGGGTCGCCGGATCGAACGGCTTGATCATGATCGAGCGCGGCTCGGGCACGCTGATCGAAGCGAGCTGCATCAAGAAAGTCGGTGCGCCATAATAGTCGACTTGCAGTTTCTCCACCAGCGCGGGACTGGCGCGGCCCGTGCGGATGGCAGCCAGATCGCCGGTCAATACGGCCAGTGCGCCGTGCATGCGAGTCTCGGCATCCTTCAAGATGTCCCTAATTTCATCGTTTGACACGTCGTCCTCCCGGGGAAATGGTGACGCTAAGCATACCTTAAAACAGATTTTTAGGCTACGTCGCGGCGCGAGCCGATAGGATTTGGAGGCGAATGGAGAGAGGCTGCCGACAGTTTTACGCGTGAACCAGCGTTCCGCTGGACTCGCCGTGCACCGCCTGCAGCAGAGCATTGTGATCCCATAAGTTCAAGACCAGGATCGGCATGTTATTCTCCATGCACAAGGTGATGGCGGTGCCGTCCATGACCTCCAGGCGGCGATTAAGCACGTCGATATACGTCAGCTCCGCAAATTTCTTGGCCGAATGATTCTTCTTCGGATCCGAGTCGTACACGCCGTCCACCTTGGTGGCCTTGATGACCACTTCCGCGTCCAGCTCCGTAGCCCGCAATGCGGCGGCCGTATCGGTTGAAAAATACGGATTGCCCGTGCCCGCACCGAATATGACCACGCGGCCCTTCTCCAGATGACGGATGGCTCGGCGGCGGATGTAGGGCTCGGCGATGGCGCGCATCTCGATCGCGGATTGAACGCGCGTGTACACGCCGGCGCGCTCCAGCGCGTCCATAAGCGCCAGCGCGTTCATGACCGTGCCGAGCATACCCATGTAATCCGCGGTGGCCCGATCCATGCCGCGGTCGAGTCCCTGCTTGCCGCGCCACAGGTTGCCGGCCCCGATCACCACCGCCACCTGAACACCGGTGGCATGCACTTCCTTGATGCGCTGCGCGATCGATTCGGCTTCGGTCACGTCGATGCCATAACCCGCGGGTCCGCTCAAGGCTTCACCGCTCAGTTTGAGAAGGATACGATGATATTTTAGCTCGCTCATGCATTACCTCCGCCAGGGGCTGCTGTCCATGAAAAAGGCCAACCGAACGGTTGGCCTTTCCAGTTATTCACCCAGTCGCTCGCCCAGCTCCCAGCGCTGGAATCGGCGAACCACAATGCTTTCGCCGAGAGCGGCGACATTCTGCAGGATCAGTTTCTCGATGTTCATATTGTCATCCCGGATGTACGGCTGGCGCAGCAGGACCGTTTCGTCCTTGAACTTCTCGAGCCGGCCTTCGACGATCTTCGCGGCTATTTTATCCGGTTTTCCCTCTTCTTTGGCCTGCGCCTTTGCGATGCCCGCTTCGTGCTCGAGGACGTCCGCGGGGATGTCCTCCGCCTTGATGAAGCGCGGCGCTGAGGCAGCGATTTGCAGCGCGATCTCGTGGGCCAGCGTACGGAATGCCTCCGAGCGTGCCACGAAATCGGTTTCGCAATTGACTTCGACCATCACACCGACGCGCCCCCCGCCGTGCGAGTAGAGTTCAACCTTGCCTTCAAAGACATCCCGGTCGGCGCGCTTGGCCGCGGTCGCCAGGCCCTTCTCGCGCAGATAGTCGACGGCTTTCTGAAAATCGCCGCCGGCCTCGGTGAGTGCCTTCCGGCAGTCCAATACGCCGGCGCCGGTGGCGGCGCGCAGCTCCTTGATCATGTCTGTGGTGATTTCCATCTTAAGTTTCCTGACAACCTACTCTGCAGTCTCCGCCGGAGGTACGACCGCGGCTTCAACCGTCTCGTCCTTCGGCTTCGCGGTCTCGGTTTTGACTTCAGCCTTCTCAACCTCGACCGCCGGCGTTTCCTCGCCTTCGGCCGGCTTGCGCGTGACGTTCAGCTTGGCCAGCGTGGCCTCGCCGAGCAGTGCGTCTTCACCGAGTTCCTCGTCCTGTTCCGACGCGGCTTCGGGCGTGGCGCGGCGCGCAGATTTCATGGCGGCCTCGGCGCTTTCCGCGTCCGCGGCTTCCTGCGGCTGCTCATCCTTGCGCGAGGCTTTGCCTTCGATGACCGCGTCTGCGATCTTGGCCACCAAAAGCTTGATGGCGCGGATGGCGTCATCATTGGACGGAATGACGTAATCCACATCCAGCGGATTGCAGTTGGTATCGACCAACGCCACGATCGGGATGCCCAGCAGGTTGGCCTCGTGCACGGCCGCGTCCTCGCGGCACACGTCCACGATGAACAGCATGTCGGGCACGCGCTTCATCGTGCGGACGCCGGAGAGACGGGTCTGCAGACGATCGATCTCGCGCTGGATCAACAGGCCCTCTTTTTTGGTCAGCTTGCTGATCTCGCCGGTCTCGATCAATTTCTCCAGGCGCTCGAGCTCCTGGATGCGCTGATGCATGGTCGACCAGTTGGTGAGCATGCCGCCCAGCCAGCGCTCGGTGACGTAGGGCATGCCGCAGCGGGCTGCCTCTTCCACGATCGTCTCCTGCGCCTGGCGTTTGGTGCCCACCAGCAGGACCGTGCCGCCTTCGGCGACGCGATCGCGGATAATGTTGTAGGCCTGGTTCAGCAGTTTGACGGTCTGCTGCAGGTCGATGATATGAATGCCGTTACGCTCCGTGAAGATGTACGGCTTCATGCGTGGGTCCCACTTGTTGGTGCGGTGACCGAAATGCACACCACTCTCAAGCAGGGCCTTCATAGAAATGATGGCCATAGCTGAAGTACTCCTTTGCGTTGATCTTCCGCCTGCCTCATCCCCGCCAGCGACTGCGTCCGTTCGGTCCGCAGCACGCGCTGGAAGGTCCGCAAGCGTGTGAATTTGGGGCATTGAGCCGCCCCGTGCTGATTGCGCTCCATTCAGAGCGGCCGGATTATAACATGAATTCTTCGCAATTTTGCGGAAAGCCATTACAATGTGCCGTGGAGAAAATGGAAGATGCAGCGACAAGCACATGTTTGGATATTGGCCATTATCATCGGTTGCCTTTTATCGGCCTGTCAGAAGGGTTCGCAGGCTGAGATCCCGCCGCTGACCGCGACGCTGAGCGATCTCCAGGGAACGGTGCTGATAAAAAAGAGCGGCGCGACCAACCTGGAATTCGCCTCGGACCAACATCTGGCGGAAAATGACCAGGTCGTGACCGGAGACGACGGCCGCGCCCGCCTGGACCTGTCCACGGGCGCAATCGTCAGGATCGCTCCCTCTTCCCTCTTTACATTGATCAGCAACGCGGAGGGGCCGGACGGCGTCAAGACCAGCGTGAAACTGGATGCCGGCCATTTGTGGATCATCTTGAACGGTGGTAGCGCCGAGGTCGAGACGCCCTCGGGCGTGGCGTCTGTGCGCGGTTCGTATCTGAGTGTCGAGGTGCTGCCCGGCGGCGGCATACATTTCACCTGTCTGGAAGGTGATTGCCGACTTAAGAATGAATCCGGGGAATATTTCCTTAAGACCGGTGAATCTGCGACTGTCGAGAACGCCCAGGAACCACCGCTGGTCGAACGGATGACCGAGGAAGAGGTGGAAGAGTGGCTGGAGAATAATCCCGAAGCCATCCTGGTCGTCCCATCTCTGACCGCCACTTTGCAAACTACCCCCACCGACACGCCGCTGCCCACCAACACGTCGGAGCCGACCGCCACGCCAGTACCTCCCGCGACGGACACACCGATCCCCAGTTCGACACCTTTCCCGAGCGCGATCCCCGTCAACACTCAAAAGATCAAGCCGCCGACCGATACAGACGAACCGCCGGCCGATACGCCGGTACCGCCCACGAATACGCCGGTACCACCGTCCGGCTGGGGTTACACGGTTTCAAACGTTGTCATCAACAGCGGGAGCGGCACGGTTTCCGGCGGGGCACCTTTCCCGGTTTCGTTCGACTACACCATCTGGAACGACGTCTCCTGCCCGGGCTGCATCGATCAACTCGTTGTCTCTATGGATACGACGAAGACATACTGCGCCTACGACGGCATTCCGCCGCTGTATCCTGGGTACTCAACGACACCGTTGCCTGGCCCTTTCACCGGTTCTTTGACCGCGCCGAGCGTGCCCGGTGTCTACAATGTGGTGGTGCACCAAGATCTGCAATATGATTGCGGCTATGGCCCAACCGGCGCCCTTAATCCTGTGAACCCGGGCTTCGGTAGCCAAGTCATTGGCACGATCACGGTCCCCTGAACCATCCGCAATAAAAGACCCCGACACATGTGTCAGGGTCTTTTTCTAGATCGCAGCCGCCTGGCCGTATAGCTGCTGTTTCACGCTGACCACGCGCTTGCGCAAATCGTCCTTGGTCTCGATCTCGCCGGCGATCTTCTGGATCGCGTACATCACGGTGCTGTGATCCCGCCCTCCAAGGACCTCGCCGATCTGGGGCAGCGAGGCATCCGTCTCCTTGCGCATCAGGTACATGGCAACCTGGCGAGGCTCGGCAATTTTTCGGGAGCGGTCGCGGCCGAGCAGGGATTCGACCGTGGTCTGCCACTCACGCGCCACCAGCTCGATGATCTTTTCGGGAGCCACGTTGCCGCGTTGCGGCAGCAGGTCCGCCAACGCGATATCCACCAACTCCGGCGTCAGGGACGAACCGCTCAGGTCTGCAAAGGCGATGATCCGGTTCAGGGCCCCTTCCAATTCGCGGATGTTGGATTCGACCCGGCGGGCGACGGTATCCAGGATTTCGTCCGAGATCTGCCGGCCGGTGCGCTCGGCCTTGGAGCGCAAGATCGCCAGGCGGGTTTCGAGGTCCGGGGGCTGGATGTCGGCGGCGAGGCCCCACTCGAAGCGCGAGCGCAGCCGCTCTTCCAGCGTCACCAACGACTTGGGAGGACGGTCTGACGATACGATGATCTGCTTATCCTGGCCGTGCAGGGTATTGAACGTGTGGAAAAACTCCTCCTGCGTCGATTCCTTGCCGGCGATGAACTGGATGTCGTCCACCAGCAGGACGTCGGCAGAGCGATACTTCTCCCGGAAGGCCTGGGTGGTGTGCGTGCGGATGGCGCTGATCATGTCGTTGGTAAACTCCTCGGACGACACGTACAGCACGTTCAGGCCGCGCGCATGGCAGGCGTTACCGATGGCGTGCAAGAGGTGCGTTTTGCCCAATCCGACGCCGCCGTAGACGAAAAGCGGGTTATAGGCGCGGGCCGGCTTCTCGGCCACAGCCTGGCAGGCGGCGTGGGCCAGCCGGTTTCCCGAGCCGACCACGTAGGTTTCGAAGGTATAACGGGGATTCAAGCTGGAATTGCGGGCGCGGACGCCGTCCGTTTCGATCTCGATCGAGCCGGCCTCCGGCCGCTGACCTGCGGTCGAAGCGTCCGCCTCGGATGCGCTTTCGTCCGATTGGCTCACCACAAAATGCACGGAGACGTTGGCGTTCAGGATCCCGATCAGCAGGCGATTGATGGTGCTGGCCAGGCGGCTTTCCAGCCAATCGCGGGCGTAGGCATTGTGCACACTGACCGTCAGCAGGCCATTTTCGTAGGTGATGGGATGAGTGTCGCGCACCCACGTGTCGAAGGATGCCCGGGGCATTTCCATTTGAAGCTGTCCGAGCACCGATTGCCATGCCTGCTCTGCATTCATAAGCCGCTCCGATGTGTGAGGAGATGGACGTATCAAACTGACCGGCGTTTCTGCTCGGTTCAGTGGGATTGCAACTATTCGATTATCAAGTTGGTCTTGCTTAAGGGCTGCTGGAATTGCTCTTGAAACCCAAATCTATCATTCAGCGTGATTTCATTCTAGCAGACAATTCCATTTAAAAGAACACGCCTGCTATACGGGATGTTAAAAACATCCGCTTTTTTAAGGTCAGACAATGTTAAAGGATCGTCCGACGATGCGTGAATATGTTTTTCTTTGATAGAACACACGTTTCAGCCAAAGACAAGATTTTAGTTATGCGCCCCCCCATATATGGGTATCGCACCTCGATTCGCGGCAAATCTCCGATGAGCGCGCGCCGGCGTCTTAAAAGATGATGAGCCACTCAAAAACGGACTCACATCGCATGAGACTCAAGAATCCGCGGTTCATTCGCGCAATTCAACGCGAATCGCCGATTCGATGATTCATTTCGAATGCTAGACGCGCATCGATGGTCGTTGCTGCATGATCTTCA
>DASXQN010000406.1:0-5158 GCA_036507155.1 Anaerolineales bacterium | reverse complement strand
CCCGCGAACTGCGCCGGCGCACACTGGAGATGATCCAGGGCGAGGATGACATTTATGAATACTATCATCCGGAGACCGGTGAACATCCTCCGAAGGCGGCTTCCACCTTTGGCTGGTCCGCGGCCATCTTCATCGATCTGGCGATCCAGGCATCGAAGGAACGGCCATAAAGATCCAGCTGTTGCATAATTCAGCGCCACCCGTGGTCGGCGGCGTCGAGAGCGTGATCGGCCACCACTCGCGCCTGATGGCGGAAGCCGGCCATCAAGTGGAGATCGTCGCCGGCCGCGGCGCGCAGGTAGATCAGGCGGTGGATTTCGTGCATTTGCCGCTGGCCGATTCACAGGATCCGGATATCCTGGTGCTCCGATCCGAGCTGCAGCGCGGGATCGTTTCGGACGATTTCTCGAAAACGGTCGATGCATTGGTGGAATCGCTCGCCCGCATTGCCGCGGACGCGGACTGCCTGATCGCGCACAACGTCTGTTCGCTCAACAAGAATCTTGCCTTGACCGCTGCACTGAGGAAGGTTAGTGAGCAATCTCCAAAATTGAAGCTGGTATTGTGGCATCATGATCTGGCTTGGACGGCGCCGCGCTATCGCGCCGAGCTGCACGACGGCCATCCGTGGGATCTGTTAAGAACTGCGTGGCCAGGTGCAACCCAGGTCACCATCTCGGATTTTCGCCGCGGCGAGCTGGCCCAGTTGTTCGGTATTTCCGAGGGACTGGTTCGTGTGATCCCAAATGGTTTGGATGTCGCCCGTTTTCTCAAGTTGGAGGACCTGTCGCTGCAATTTGTGGAACGGTTGAACCTGATGGATGCGTGGCCGCTGCTGCTGCTCCCCGTACGTATCACCGCTCGAAAGAATATCGAGCTGGCGCTGCGAGTGCTTGCGGCGTTGAAGCAAGACTATCCAGCCGCGGCGCTGGTCGTCACCGGACCGCTTGGCCCGCACAATCCCGCGAATCGCGATTACTTTGCAAAGTTGCTCGCCCTGCGGGCCGAGTTGGGACTGCAAGCAGCCGCACATTTCCTGGCCGAACTGACGGCAGAGTTTCTTTCGGACGACGTGATCAGCGATTTCTACCGGCTGGCGGACCTGCTGCTGCTCACGAGCCTCGAGGAAGGCTTCGGAATTCCGATCCTGGAGGCAGGCTTCAGCGGCGTCCCCGTCTTTTGCTCCGACATTCCGCCTTTGCGTGAGCTGGCGGCTTCGCATGCGGTCTATTTCCCAGTGGATGCCGCGCCGGCGACCATCGCCGCGGAAATGTCAAAGTATCTCGCGTCGAGCGCCGCGTTCGGCTTGCGCGCCCGGGTGCGAGCGGAGTACACCTGGGAGCGGATTTATCGAAAACACATCTCTCCATTGCTCGATGGGTCGGGAGGCTGATTGATGGCGGCGACCGGTTCGGCGAAATTGCTCCAAAAAGTGCTGGTCCCGTTTGTGGAGGGCTGCGAGGGGATCGCCTCCTTGCGCGCCGCGGCCGCGATCGCCGATGCGGCCAACATCGTTGTGGTCGGCATCGTGCCGGTGCCAGGCAAGGATGCGCTGAGCAAGGCGGTTCTGCCCGCGCGCGCTATGCGCAAGGCATTGCGCGACCGCCGCTCGCAGCAGGGCCTGCGCATCCTGGAGGATATCCACGTCTCCGAGAACCCGTGGAAAGAGTTGATCAAGATCGTGCAAGACGAGGAACCGGGGCTGCTGGTTCTGGAGGCCGCCCACATGCAGGCCTTCGGCATCAGCATGGGCACGGCACTACGCAACCCGCCTTGCAATGTCGCCATTGCGTGCGGCCAGATCCCCGAAAGGGTACGCAAGTTGTTGCTGCCTTTGCGCGGCGGTCCGAGCGCCGAATTGACCCTTCGGCTCGGATTGGCGATCGCCCGGAAAAACAAGGCGGCCATGCATACGCTGCATCTTCTGCCGCGCGATGCAGCACAGGCGCGAGACCTGCCGTACCGCGGCATCGAGCGGGTCCTTAGAAACCTTCCGGAAGTGAAGGATCGATTGCTGCGTACGGATGATCCTGCGGAAGCAATCCTGTCTGCCTCGTCGAAGCACGACCTGCTGATCATGGGCGCCAGCACGCTTCCGCTCGACACGACCGTGGGACTGGGGCCGATCGCCGAGATGATCATTGAAAAGCGCGCCAAGGGCACGCTGATCGTCAAGATCCATCATCCCGGCATCGAGGACATGGGCACGACGTTTATCGGCAAGAATGCGATCTCGATCCTCGTGGACAAGTGGTTTGCGGAAAACACATATCATGCCGACGAATTTCAGGATCTCGATTCGTTGCTCGCCCTGAAGAAAAATCTAGGCGTCACTGTCAGCGTGGCTTTGCCGTCTCTGAACGAGCAGGCAACGGTTGGGAAGGTGATCCGCACCATCAAGGGCGCGCTGATGGATAAGGTGCCGCTGCTCGATGAGATCGTCCTGATCGATTCGGATTCCAGCGACCGGACGCGTGCGATTGCCGCCGGGCTCGGTGTCCCCGTTCACATTCATCAGCAGACGCTCTCGTCGCACGGCGTGCGGGCTGGCAAAGGGGAGGCTCTCTGGAAGAGCCTGTACTTGACGCGCGGCGATATCATCCTCTGGATCGACACCGACATCGTCAATATCCATCCGCGCTTCATCTACGGCCTATTGGGTCCGCTGCTGCTCAGTCCCGATGTTCAATTCGTAAAAGGATACTATCAGCGGCCGCTCAAGGTGAACGGCAAGATGCAAGCCAGCGGCGGCGGACGCGTTACCGAGTTGACCGCCCGGCCCCTGCTTAACCTGTTTTATCCGGAGCTGTCGGGTGTGATCCAGCCGTTATCCGGCGAGTACGGCGGACGGCGCAGCCTGCTCGAGCGGCTGCCGTTCTCCTCAGGCTACGGCGTGGAGATCGGCCTGTTGATCGACACCCTGGACCGCTCCGGTCTGAGAGCGATCGCCCAGGTGGACCTGCTGGAGCGCATCCATCACAATCAGCCGCTGGAGTCGCTCAGCAAGATGTCTTTCGCCATTATCCAGACCGTGGTTCGGCGGCTGGAACGGCGCTACAAGCGCAACATCCTCGAAGACGTCAACAAGACGATGAAGTTGATCCGCTCTGAGCGGGGAAGTTTGTCGCTGGACGTAACGGAAATCGCCGAGCTCGAGCGCCCGGCGATGATGGAGCTGCCCGAATATCGGGCAACCTTTAATACTAAGCCTGCGCGAAAGTATCCATCAAGAGCTTGAAGTCACCCCCCACGGGATAGAGGATCGGGCAGGTGCAGCCGCGTTTCTTATACTCGTCCACTTTGGCGCGCGCTTCCGCCGGCGTCCCGGAGGCGGTGATGCGATGCACCAACTCATCCGGAACGAGATGCTTGGCTTTTTCGATCTGTTCCTTCGTGGCCGGCCAACCGAGTATGGCTTGGATCGACTCGATCACGCTTTGGGAAACGCCGGAGGCCTTTGCGATATGCGGCTGTTGCGCCAGATACTGGCAAAGCAGGGCCTTGCTGGTATCGATGGCTTTTTCGTGGCTAACGTCTACAGAGCACACGATCAACTGCGGGCGGTCAAAGTCTTCCAGTTTGCGGCCGGATTTCTTCAAACCCTTCTCCAGTAGTTCCAGGGCATTGTCATTGTATTCGGGCGGGACGCAGTAATTCAGCACTGCGCCGTCCGCAATCTCGCCTGTCATTTCCATCATCTGATCGCCGGTGGCGCCGATCATGATCGGGACGTTGCGCGGCTCGCGGCGTCCGTGCACCACATCCAGCTCGATGCCGTTGACGTGTACGAACTCGCCATCGAACGTGACACGCTCCATGTTGAGCAGTTTTTTCATCACGGTGATCGTCTCGCGCATGGCGGTCAGCGGCTTCTTGCGATCGATGCCCACGTTCTTTGCCAGCGGATCCCACCATGCACCCAATCCGCATATGATCCGGTCGGGCGCCAGGTCGTCGAGCGTCAGGAAGGTGGCTGCCAGCAAGCCGATGTTGCGCGTCCAGTTGTTGATCACGCCTGACCCGATCTTGATCTTCTCGGTCACCGCTGCATAGGCGGCCATCGGCACGATCGCATCGCGCACGAGCCGGGACTCTGCCTGCCAGACGGCTTCAAAGCCTTTCGACTCGGCGTAGCGCGCGTAGTCCAGGCCGGCGCGCAGATCATGTGAGTCTTGCAGATACAGGGCGACGCGCTCACTCATACTCGTTTCCTCTTCGGGGATACTGTGGGAATCGGGTCGTTGGTTGGGTGCGAACCGCTACGGGCTTTCAACGTTCATCTTGCGCAACAAGTCCAGGTCTTCCGGCAGATCGAGATCAAGGCCGAGGGATGGCAGGTCGACGATCTCGAGCCGCGCCCCCGCGTTCCTGGCGCGTTCGCAATGGCGCTGGAAAGAATCCTCGCCGAAATCATATTCGATCAGTCCCGCCGGAGAGATTAACAATGCGTTGGTGCCGCGTTTGTGCCTGTCCGGTGCGATCACCACCACCGGCGGATTCACAGCATGCTCGATCAGCGTTAGGATATCTTCGCGTCGCACAAGCGGCAGGTCTGCAGGCAGGACCAGCACGCTGCTGGTGGCATAGACCCTGGAGACAACCGTGGCGCGCGTCAGCGCCAGATTCAAGTGCGGTGCGCCGTCTTCGTGCACGGTGCGGGCGCCATGGCTGCGCGCGATCGTCAGCGCTTGCGGGTCACTGCTGACCACCAGCACTTGTTCGATCTCGTCCAATTCATTGAGCGTCTTGAGGGTGTGTTCCAGCAGCACCTGGTTCAGGTGCGTCCGTTCTTCCGCGGATAAGGCTCCAGCCAGGCGTGACTTTCCGCGCCGTAATGGCTTCACGGGAACGATTGCCCAAAGTGTCATATCAGTTTTCGAACAAAGTTTAGCACATGTTCGGCCAGGCGGGAGCGATCTGCAATATTGCGCATCATGATGTCTGTCACGGAAGTCTGCACCTGCAGCTCCTGAATCTCGGTTTCCAAATCCGCATCAGTGCTGTCCAGAACGAATCCGTGAAGCAGACCGGAATAATGCCGTGCGACCGCGGTCGCGCTTGGCTCGATATCCAGCTCCCGGTACATTTTCGCGGCTGGACCCTTGACCGCCATGCCGCGGATGATGGGTGAGACCGCGACAACGATCTTCGCCTCCAA
>DASXQN010000405.1:0-2286 GCA_036507155.1 Anaerolineales bacterium | reverse complement strand
TCGCGGCGAGATCAAGGCCGAGAAGCCGAATGTAAGCCGCTGCCCCAAGTGCGGCGATCCCAAGATGCCGCATCGGGTGTGCCCGACCTGCGGGTATTATCGGTCGAAGCAGGTCGTAACGGTTAAAGAGGATTAAGACGCGGCACCATGCGCATTGCGCTTGATGCCATGGGCACGGATCGGCACCCGGCTAATGAAGTCGACGGTGCCATTCGAGCTCTGCGTGAACTGCCAGGTGATTTCGAGCTGATCCTGGTTGGCGATCAGCACACCATCCAGGCGGAGCTCGCGCGCGAAGGCGATTATCCCAAAGATCGCCTGCACGTCGTGCACGCCACACAAATCATTTCGCCGCGCGAAGGCGCGGTCGCGGCCGTAAGACGCAAGCAGGATTCGTCGATCGTCGTCGGGTTGACGTTACAGAAGGAAGGCAAAGCAGACGCGTTCATCAGCGCCGGTTCCACGGGCGCCGTGATGGCCGCGTCTTTAATTTTACTGCGCGCGATTGCCGGTGTTGATCGTCCCACAGTCTCGACGATCCTGCCTACCGCTGCGTCGCCCGTGCTGCTCGTGGACGCGGGCGCCAACGTCGATAGCAGGCCGCACAACCTGCTGCAATTTGCGCGACTCGGCGCCGTGTATGCGCAGGACGTGCTCAACTGCGAACGGCCGCGGATCGGTCTGCTCAACATTGGCGAGGAGCCCGAGAAGGGAAACGAACTGGCCGTTGCCACTCACGAGTTGTTGCACGAGAGTGACCTGCACTTCGTCGGCAATGTTGAAGGTCGCGACATCGTGCGCGGCGTCTGCGACGTGCTGGTCACGGACGGATTCGCCGGTAACATCCTGCTCAAGTTCTACGAGTCAGTCGCTTCCTTCATGTTCACCATGATTGCGCGCGAGCTGAAGGAAGTGGGCGCGCACGTCGACTTCGATCGCGTGTTCAAGCATTTCGATTACACCGAGTACGGCGGGTCACCGCTGCTGGGCGTAAATGGCGTCTCGCTGATTTGCCACGGCGGTTCACCGCCGCGCGCGATCAAGAACGCGGTGCGTACCGCCATCCAGGCACTTGACCGCGATCTGGTTGGACACATCAAGCGCGAATTGGCGCGCCATCCGGGTGAGGACCACGAGAAGGATGAGCTGGTAAAGGATCATTCCACTGCAGGAACTGCATGAAGGGTCCCAAGCCGATCGTCGAAATCACCGCGACGGGACGTTATCTACCTGACAACATCGTGACGAATGCCGACATGGAAAAACTTGTCGACACTTCGGACGAATGGATTCGCCAGCGCACCGGTATCCGCGAGCGGCGCATGGCCCCCAAGGGAATAAATGCGGCCTATATGGGCACAGAGGCCGCGAAAATCGCCATGTGCCGCGCCGGTGTGCAGTCCGGTGAGATTGACCTGCTGGTCTGCGCGACCGCAACGCCGGATCGGTTGTTGCCGGCCACGGCATGCGACATCCAGGCGTTGCTCGGCGCCAAGAACGCCGCTGCCTTTGACATCTCGGCCGCTTGCTCCGGTTTCATTTACGCCCTGACCGTCGCCGAGGGTCACATTGCCGCCGGACGCGGCGAGATTGCGCTAATTGTTTCCACCGAAAAGATGACGGGCATCGTTGACTGGACTGATCGCTCGACGTTTGTGCTTTTCGGGGATGGAGCCGGGGCGGCCATAGTGAAGAGAGCGGAAAACGGCCGCGGTGTGCTTTCCACTTTTATTCGCTCCGATGGCACCCTCGCCGAATTGCTCTGGCGGCCAGGCGGTGGCCTGATAGAGCCATTCGACATCGGCATGGTCGATTCCAAGGCGCACCTTGTTAAGATGGCCGGCAGTGAAGTATTCAAGGCTGCGGTGCGCTCGATGGCCGAGGCTGCAGACCAGGCCTTGATCCGCGCCGGTCTGACCAGTGACGACATTGATCTGCTCATCCCGCATCAAGCCAACATCCGCATCATCGAAGCAACCGCCAAGTACGCGAAGATTCCCATGGATAAGGTCTTTGTGAACGTAGATCGTTACGGCAACATGAGCTCGGCTACCGTACCGATCGCGCTCGACGAAGCCATCGAATCCGGCCGCGTCAAACGCGGCGACAACATCCTGATGGTTGCGTTCGGCGCCGGCTTTACCTGGGCATCGTCGGTTATCCGTTGGTAGCACTTCTCTTTCCAGGTCAGGGCTCGCAGTTCGTTGGTATGGGCCGTGACTTGGCGGAAGCCTTTCCCGCAGCACAGCGCATTTTCGAAGATGCCGACAAAGTGCTGGGCGCGTC
>DASXQN010000404.1:0-5188 GCA_036507155.1 Anaerolineales bacterium | reverse complement strand
GAGTGCTGCGCCGAGATCCGGAGATAGCTGATATGCGGAGAAGTAGCAGTACAGAGTGCTGCGCCGAGATCCGGAGATAGCTGATATGCGGAGAAGTAGCAGTATAATGGTCAGCGTTCATGCGACCAAAGTGGTCGGAATTCGTATACCGTGACAGGAGGCTCACATGAATGATTTTTTTGAAAAGGTGACGAGTCAGACAGACCCATTCAAGAGGCTGGTCGGCCAAATTCCAGGCTTCAGCGGCTACGTCGAACGCCAGAATCGCCGCGACGCCGACAAGCTCCTGCGCGATACTGTGGCACGCCGCTTCGATGAGTTGTGGAAGCGCGTGTCGAATCTGCAGAGCGATCTCGTGAGCAGCGGCTCGATCGAATATGTCGACGACCTGGAGAAAGCCGCCATCCAACTGCGCACCTTCATTGACAAGATCAGCACCGCGCCGCGGGGCTACGCCGGCATGTTCGACGCGGTCAAGGTAAATGAAAAGGAATTGGAAGCGCTGTATCAATTTGATCTGGCCTTCTTCGACCTGGCCGACCAGGTCTCCCGCGCGATCGACACGCTCGAAGCGAGCCTCGCGGACGAGGCCGCCCTGCCCGCCGCCATTCGCAATCTCACCACGCTCAGCCGGCTGGCTGTAGAAACCTATAACCGGCGCACCGAAGCCCTGACCGGCACGAAACCCTGATCCGAAGGGTCCTCTAATTGAAATCTCTTCCCGCCCAGGAGAAACCCGGTGTGGCATGAATATTATGCGGCTGCGTCCGTAGGTGAGGTCGTACAACTACTCGCCGCGAAGCGCGAAAGCGCGCGTATCGTTGCGGGCGCCACCGACCTGATTCTCGAACTAGAGCGAGGGCTGCGGAAAGGCGTCGAGGCCGTGATCGATGTCAGCCGACTTCCCGGCATGGATGGCATTACTCTCGACGAGGATGAGGTCATCCATCTCGGTCCCCTGGTCACACACAATCAGTGCGCTGCCTCGGCGTTGATCCGGGAACGCGCGTTTCCATTGGCACGCGCTGCGTGGGAAGTCGGAGCACCCCAGATCCGTAATCGCGCCACGATCGTCGGCAACCTGATCACGGCCTCGCCTGCCAACGATACGATCACGCCGCTGATGGCGCTTAACGCCAGCCTCACGCTGCTTTCCACCCGCGGCGAGCGGCGTGTTGTATTGGGGAATTTTTATGCAGGCGTTCGGAAAACTCTGTTACAGCCGGACGAAATGGTTGTGGATATTGCATTTCCCGCGCTCAAGCCCTCACAACGCGGGACATTCATCAAACTTGCCCTCCGCAGGGCCCAGGCGATCTCTGTGGTCAACGTGGCGGTCGTCCTGGACCTCGAAGCGGGACGAGTCGGTTCGGCCTCGATCACGTTGGGGGCTGTCGCGCCGACGATTGTCCACGCCGAACAGGCGGAAAGCTACCTCGCGGGCCGAAAGCTGACCAAAGCGACCATCCAGCGCGCGGCGGTGCTAGCCATGCAATCTGCCACGCCGATCGACGATCTGCGCGCCTCCGCCGCCTACCGGAGCGAGATGGTGCGCGTCATCACTGCCCGCGCGCTCGTGGCCCTGCGCGATGGGCTGGAGCAAGCCGACTATCCATCGAAACCAGTTTTGTTGTCGGGACCCTCGGAAATGCGCAGTCCGGAAATGACCGCCCGCGCGACCGACCGGCCGATCGAGACGACCGTGAACGGCAAGAAATACCAGTTCAGGACCGGCCATGAAAAGACCGTGCTGCGCCTCTTGCGAGAGGAGGGCGAGCTGATCGGTTCCAAAGAGGGCTGCGCCGAGGGAGAATGCGGCGCCTGCACGGTTTTCCTGGATGGCCAGGCGGTGATGTCCTGCATGGTGCCTGCGCCGCGCGCAGACGGCGCCACCATTGTCACCATCGAGGGTCTCGCCGCCGGAGACCAATTGCATCCGATCCAGGATGCATTCATAAGACACGGCGCCGTACAGTGCGGATATTGCACGCCGGGCTTCTTGATGTCCGCCGCCAAACTGCTTGAAGAGCGCACAGAGCCGAGCGTCGATGAGATCAGGCAAGCGCTCACCGGCAACCTTTGCCGATGCACCGGCTACTACAAGATCGTCCAAGCCATGCAAGACGCCAGCACAGTCCGGGCCGGGAGGTAACCATGGGCAAATACGACTCGTTCAACCGCAAGCAGAAGAACAATCCGAATCCAGGACCGCATCCGATCTGGCGCGGCATCGGCTGCCTGATGCTGGTGCTCATCCCAGTTATTTCTTTCGGTTTTGCCGCGATCACGATGGATACTGCTCTCCGGCAGAAGTGGCCCCTGCCCGTTCAGTTCCTGGGTACTCCACAGCTGCCCAAGTTTCTCTACCGGAGCGATGTGCTCGTCCCCATGCTCGAGGCCATCAAAAGCGTGACGAATCTTTACGGCTACATCGCGTTCACGGTGCTGTACGCCGTGATCCTGGGTGCGATCCTTTCCTTAGTTTATGCGATCGCCTACCGGGTGGTTGGACCGCCGACCTATAGCCCGCTGGATATGCCGCCGCTCAAGGGGCAGAAGGCCAAGAGATACAAACGCTGAGTATGACCGCAAAAAGCATTGGACGGTCCGTGCCGCGGCCCGATGCGCTCGGGAAAGTCATCGGACTGACGCCCTACTCGGGCGACTTAAGCATGAAGGGCATGCTCTTCATGAAGATCCTGTTTGCCGAACGTCCGCACGCGCGCGTCAAAGCCGTCAGGATCGGCCGCGCGCAGGCCGCGCCCGGCGTCGTGGCAGTCTATACGGCGCGCGATGTCCCCGTCAATGAATATGGATTGCAGATCCCGGACCAGCCGGTTTTGTGCGGACCAGGGTCGACCAAACCCGGAACCGACATTGTCCGCTTTGTGGGCGATCAGGTCGCAGTCGTCGTTGCCGCGAGCGAGGCGGACGCGGCCGCGGCCGTCAAATTGATCGAGGTCGATTACGAGGACCTGCCGGTCCTCGCGGACCCCGAGGCTGCGCTGCGCCCCGACGCGCCTGTCCTGCACCCGGACCTCGGCGACAGCAATGTGTGCGTCCACTATAAGATCCGCAAGGGCGACGTGGAAGCCGCCTTTGCCAAAGCCGATGTGATCGTGGAAGCAGACTATCACACACCGATGCAGGAGCATGCTTATCTGCAGCCGGAAGCGGGCCTCTCCTACCTTGACGAAGAGGGCCGCGTCACCGTCGCCTGCGCCGGCCAATGGACTCACGCGGACCGGTCGTCCATCGCGCACGCGCTGGGCCTCCCCGAGGAGCGCATCCGCGTCGTGTATCCCGCGATCGGAGGCGCCTTCGGCGGCCGCGAGGACCTTTCGGTCCAGGCCGTCCTCGCGCTGGCGACCTGGAAACTTCAGCGGCCCGTGAAGATCATCTGGAGCCGGCGCGAATCCATCGTCGGCCATGCAAAGCGTCACGCCGTCACATTGAAAGCCAAGTGGGGCGCCACGAGGGACGGAAAGTTGATCGCCGCGGAGAATGAGATCATCGGCGACGGCGGCGCGTACATGTACACCACGAACAAGGTTCTCGGCAATTCGGGGATTACCTCCACGGGTGCGTATTTCATCCCTAACCTGAAGACAGACGTGTATGGGGTTTATACCAACAACGTCCCTGGGGCAGCGTTCAGGGGTTTCGGCGCGCCGCAAGCGTTGTTCATGGCAGAGCTTCAGATGGGCAAGCTGGCCGAGATGCTTGGAATGGATCCCGTCGAGTTTCGCCTCAAGAATGCCTTGAGAGAGGGCGATGAGCTGGCCGTCGGCACGCCGGCGCCGCCCCCCGTCAGCGCGGTTGCGGTGATCGAGGCCGCGGCGAAGAAGGCGAATTGGAAGAAGGCTCGCAAGAGAAAGACTGCCGGTGCGCTTCGGCGCGGACGCGGCGTTGCGGTCGGCTTCAAGAATGTCGGTTTCTCTTTTGGGTTTGTCGAAAACTGCTGGGCGAAAGTGGAAATCCGCGGGAACGGCAACATCAACGAGGTGATCGTCCAGCACGCCGGCGCCGAAGTGGGCCAGGGCACGCATACTGTGATGGCGCAGATGGCCGCGGAGACGGTTGGCGTACCATTCAGTATGGTCAGGATGATCGTCTCTGACTCTGCCACCATGGGCAATCCTGGCTCCGCTTCCGCATCGCGTCTGACCTTCATGGCCGGCAACGCGATCAAGGGCGCCGCCGAAGCCGCGCTCGCAAAGTGGCGCGCCGAGGAGCGGCCCGCCACCGCGGAGTACGAATACCGCGCCCCGCGCACCACGCCGCTCGATCACGAGACCGGCCGATCGACGCCCAACTTTGCCTACGCCTACGCGGCACAGGTGATCGAGCTCGAGGTCGACATCGAGACCGGCCATGTGCATGTCCTGCGCGTCGTTTCCGCGGACGACGTCGGCCGCGCGATCAACCCGGATCTGGTGATAGGGCAAATCGAGGGCGCGGTCGTGCAGGCGCATGGATATGCCATCACTGAAGACTTCCGAACGAAGGATGGCCGCATCCTCACCGATATGTTCAGCACGTACTTGCTGCCTACGATCCTCGACATCCCGGAGAAAGTAGAGTCCGTCCTGCTCGAGAATCCTGATCCGAACGGACCGTGGGGGGCGCGCGGCGTGGGCGAGCCACCATTGCTGCCGTATACACCGGCGATCGCGGCCGCCATCCACGACGCGACGGGGGTCTGGATCAACGAATTCCCCTTCACGCCCGAGCGCGTGCTGCGCGCGCTCGGTAAAATCTAGCGCAGTCCGCCGGCGAAGCCACCTGCTTCGCAGATTCGGATCGCAAAATCCGATCCCTACTAAAGGCCCTCATCCATGTTGAATCGCAATCTCATATTTCTACGCAGTCATCGCTATAAGATCGCGATCTTCGCGCTGATGACGGCCGCGTCGCTGATGTGCATCCTGCTCGTCGCGGCGCGGATCCAATACAGCGATTCGGGCCGCTACACCAGCCTCATGTGGAACCTATTCCTGGCGTGGATCCCATTCGTGCTCGCGTACCTCGCTTACGGCCTGTCCTGGCGCAAGCATCTGCTATACCTCGCCATCCCGGTCATGACTCTGCTGTGGCTCCTATTCTTTCCTAACGCGCTTTACATCCTCACCGATTTACAGCATCTATCGCGCGAGACCTACAACACGCCGCTGTGGTATGACGTCAT
>DASXQN010000403.1:0-2713 GCA_036507155.1 Anaerolineales bacterium | reverse complement strand
CAGGCGCGGCTGAAGTTCTTGATCGACCATCGTGGCGCGGGCCTCCTGACCGGCGAAGTCGGCGCTGGAAAGTCCACCGCCGTCCGCATGTGGGCGGCGGGGTTGAATCCGAACCTCTTCAAACTCGTCTACCTGCACTGGTCTTCCGGCACGCCGCGTGACCTGCTCCGTCAGATCGCGCGCGGCCTGGATCTGGAACCATCGTTTATTGGCGGTGACCTGACGGCGCAAATCTCGGAAGGTATCGTCCGCTTGCATAAAACACGCAAACAACACCCGGTCATCGTGATTGATGAGGCTCAGCTTCTGGGTCATCCCGCCATGGAAATCCTGCCCTTGCTACTGAACTTCGAACTGGATTCCGGCCGTTATCTGACCCTGCTGCTGGCGGGCCAGCCGCTGTTGCGCCGCGCACTGTCGCTTCAGATGCATGAATCCTTGCGTCAACGTATCGCCGTTCACTATCACCTGGAAGGCTTTTCGCGCGATGAATTGGATGCCTACATCGCGCATCAACTCAAAGCCGCCGGCGTGCAGCAGCCCCTGTTTGACGACACGGCGCGCCAGGCGCTCTATCAAGCCACCAAAGGCGTGCCACGCAAAGTCAACAAACTCGCCTTGACGGCCCTGCGGCTGGCCGCCTCGCGCAAGGTCTCCACCGTCGATGAACCTATTCTGCTGGATGCCACACAGGAGGCCCTGCTGTGACGTCCACTTCGAAGAAAGATTCATCCGGTGTGTTGTCGCTTGGCCAGTTACTCGAACACAACCCCACGCCAACGCCGGCTCTCATCGATCCGGGATTATTACCGTCGTCCGGGATTCTCTTCGTTGGCGGCGAACCCAAAGTCGGAAAGTCGCTCCTGGTCGCCAATCTCGCATTCGCTCTGGCCTCCGGTTCGTCGCGCGCGGGCTTCATGATTCCTCACGCTCGGCGCGTTCTCATCTGCCAGTTCGAGTTGCCGATGTCGCAGTTCGCCGCTCGCCTGGCTCCGATGCGCAAACCGATCGGCTCGGCGGCCGATTCCAATCTGCTGATCGACACGGAAGCCGCCGGCCATCTGCTCAGTGCACCTCGTGGTCTGGATCACTTCCTGCGGGCGATCCGTACCGCCAAGGCCGATGTCGTCATTCTCGATCCGCTCTACTCCACCCACGACCAGGACGAAAACGACACGCGCGCCATGGCCGCTCTCTGCCAAACATTACTCCGCTTGCGCGACGCCTCTCATGCCGCCTTAATCGTTGTCCATCACGTTCGAAAATCCGTCGGCCGCTACGAGATCGGCAGCGCTTTCCGCGGCTCCAGTGCCTTGCATGCGGTCGGTGATTCCTATCTGCTGCTGGTCCGCCCTTCGCCGCAGGTTCCAACCGTCGAACTCCGATTCCAGTTCCGTTATGCTCCCGCCGAACAACCGCGTCTGCTCTCACTCGATGCCGACACGCTCTGGTTTGAATCATCGACGACCCAACCGGCGTCCCCTCGTCCACGCCGCAAAGTCGAAACCGCGGATGTCCAACGCGCTCTGACGGCGTCCGGCTCGGCCCGCTTCAACGAACTTCGACAGCAGGTCATGTCTCAATCGGAGTGCTCGCGCCGTACCGCTCAACTCGCCATTCGACGCGCTTGCCAGGAGGGCTCGATTATCCAGGATAACGGCCAGTACCGTTTGCCACTCTAACTTCAAAGTTCGCCGCGGGTCGCGCCGCGGTGAAACCTGCCTGCCGGTTCAGCGCAGGCCCGAGGGCTGAGGCGACGATCCGAACACCGCTGATCCGTCCAGTCCCAACCCCGCCGGAGATCAAAACCTCCGGCGGGGTCTCTCTTTGTCCTATCCAAAACCAGCGGGATCGGTTTCTGAGCTGAAAGCCCCTCGGAAATCCATCGCGACGTTCGGCCGGCGTCCTCGCCGGACGCTCCTCTTTGACTTTCTCCAACTGGGATACTCGATCTTGCCTACACAAACCAATATCCCTATCCCTCTTCCTTGCTGTACCTGCTTCTCTGGAAAACCGAATCTGAAAATCTTGGTGGGAATTATCGTGACAACAATGAGGTCAATTATTGCGGCGCGTTACAGTATTGGGACGTTGGTCCAAGCGGTTCTCTCCTCCTCTTACAGTTGCACGTCTACATTCAGCCCCTTCGCTCCACGGTCATTACCCGCTTCCCCGCTACTATGGGCTGTCCGACTCCCGCAAAAAAGACAATGCGGGTATCCCAGGTTCCTCGGCTTATCTTTCCTCACGCGCTGCCCCCAACCACCCCGGAGAGCCCGATGGCTGCATTCACCCGCTGCTTCACCATCGGTGTCAGGCTTCATCCGCTTCGACAGACTGGCCGCTCCCGTTAGGATAACGAGGCCGAATCGGGTTCGCTTTCGCTGCGGCTCGCGAGTTTGCCTCGCAAGGCTTCGTGACGAGGATTACTCCCTTTCCGCACGCTTGCTCGGCTACCTTGTTGAACGGGTCATTCCAAGAGTAGGCTCCTTTCAGCCTACGAGATAAGCCAGGCTGTGCCTGGCGCACCGAAGCATCCTTTGATAGGAGCGGACGGGGTAGTTGTTTCAAGCTACCGATTATCATCCCGAACGGTTTTGATAATCGGTGGTTGAAACAACCACCGTCTGCGCTGAATAAGGAACGGGGCCGTTTTCTTTATGGCGCAGCCACCCCTCCTTCGCGAAGGAGGGGATCCGCGTACCCAACCATT
>DASXQN010000402.1:0-3945 GCA_036507155.1 Anaerolineales bacterium | reverse complement strand
TGCTCATTCACAAGCGGCGTGCCGATCGCCTCCGTGCTGGTGCCGCCGCAGCTGGCCGGCGCGCTGCCGGGCAGTCTAGTAATGGACCAGCACCTAACCACACCGCGCGAGATCCCGAACAGCGCCGCGGCGAGCACGAGCGCCGCGCCCCAAACAATTAATTGGCCCCTGGAGAGGCGCCTAAGGTATTGGGGAAATCGGACCTTTTTGAGGGATTCTTTGAGGGAATTCAGGTATTTGTTCATGTTTTAAGGCTTAATATATACCATATCCAGACCAAGCGCCTCGAGGCCGCTTTGGGCCCAGTGCCTGAGCAGCGCAGAATCGTCTTCCAGTGATTTCAACAGGAGTGGGATTGCGCGGTGGTCCTTGATCTCGGCCAGCGCGCGCAACGCCAGGATCCGGACATATGCTGCCGGCCGCTCGTCAGCGCCCATGATCTCAAGCAGCACTGGTACCGCCGCCCCGCCAATGCGGACCAGAGCATTCGACGCCAGGCTTGCGGCCAAGGGATCGGGATCTGCCAGCGCCCGCACCAACTGCGCGACCGCGTCCGGGTCGGGGTGAGCGCACAGGCCGAGGGCCGCGGCCTGGCGCACGTCGGGCGCGGCGTCGCTCAGGAACGGGAGCAGCTGTCCGGCGCGGGTGTGAGGCGATTGTCCTAGCGCGGTAACTGCCCACCAACGCTGGTCGGCGTCAGACGAAGAAGCCAGCTCAAGCAGGGAGTCCAAGACGGTTGCGTCGAGCGCGGCTAACTTCTCGACGGCAGATTGCGCGCGCTGCTCGTCCGCGCTGATCAGATCTGCCAGCAAATCCTTCAACTGCGCCACCTCGGCTCTCAGGCCGACGGCGGAGGCACAGGCAATTTTTCAGCCGCGGTGTTGATCCACTTGTCGCCCTCATCGATGAGCATGACCGGGATATCATCCAGGATCGGATATTTGCGACCGCAATCCTGGCAGATGAGCCACGCGTCTTTGTGCAGCGTGAGCAGCCCGTCCTTTTCGCGGACGCAATTCGGGCAACGCAGGATGTCAAGCAGTTCCTGACTGATCATAGCTTCTCCAATTCGCGAGCGATTGTATCATGGCTGAGGTGTTAAGAATTCTGGATGCCAGCCACAGAGTTACGCCAATGAAAACTGATTCTCAAAGACACAATACCGTTCAACCGCGTTTAAGTGTGCCCGAAAGGGTATCTGTGTTTATCGGCGGCCGAAAAGGTATTTGGCACGCCCCCTATGAGGATGGCGAGCGGCACAGGCTCTTGCGCTTGGCCATTTTTTCCGGATCGGATGTCCCTGGGCCGTACTGGCAGATCGCCTGCCAGGGCTCATAGTGAGTCTTGATCAGGTCCGAGAAGTAGACCTGTCCATCGCGCATCACCGTCCGCGTGACCGTGACGTCTGCGCCGTTCGCCGACCAGTCCACCTGCTTCATCTGATTCTTGTCCAATTCCTGGTTGACTTCGAAGAGCGGGTCGGGCGCGGTGACAACGTTTACCGGTCCCGTGGTCTCCCAAGTGACCGACCTGCCATCCGATGTGGAATACAACTTCCAGGTCAAGGATCGGCCGTCCACGCTCGTGTACGTTTCCATCAGCAGCCAATACGGCGTGTCATTCGTGAATTTGAAATCCACCAGAGGGAAGAACACGGTGGCATCCAGCCCGGCCAGATTCTTGTCAACCGCTCCGCTGGAGGTTTGTTCGTAATAGGATACGCGGTAGGCGTGCGGATAGCGCTCATTAACCGGGAAGCCCGCGAAGAAGACCGCGCGGAAAAGCGTGGTACTGACCTGGCACACGCCGCCGCCGACGCCCTTGATCGTGCGGCCGCCATAAATGATCAACGCCTCCGCGAAACCATTTTCCAGGCTCACATCGCCGAGCATCGAGCCCATGGAAAAGGTCTCGCCGGGAGCCACCAGCAGACCGTGATATCGCGCTGCAGCCGTCTCGATATTCTGTATGCGTTCATTGCTCGATCCGTAAAACCACGATGTCGTTTGCCCGACCAATTGCGTGATGCCCAGCTGCGCCGCGGTGGCGCTGTCATTGACGCTCGGCTGTGATTCGACGATCTGCAGCGGGATGTTATGCTCGCCGCGTGCGAGACCATTGTTGATAAAGAGAATGGTTGCGTTGATATCGAGCGTCCGGCCGATGCGGGCCGACTCGATCAACACGAGTTGATGCGAGGCGTCATCGAAATAGAAGCGCGCGTTGGCGGCGTTCCGGTCGACGAGAGGCTTGATCGCGGCCAGGACGTCGCGCAGGGCGCGCGGGTCGAGCCCGACCTGGAGTTGGGGTCCGGCGCCGTTATCGACGGTTTGCACCATGAGCATGTTCGCCATGACGGGAATGTCATAGATCCACGGGCCCGCGTCGCCTTGTTGCGCATTCGGGATGACGAGAGTCAATGGCTGGCTGAGCATCGCGCGCGCGGCCTCGGCCTGCGTGCTGACGTCCAGGATTGTCGGCTGGATCACATTCACGACCAATTGCACCTGCCCGTCCCGGAAAGACTGCAATTGACCTCCCAGCAGGATCATGGTCGCATCCAGATTGAGACTGCGCCCAACCTGTCCGGGGGTGGCGACGACGTTCGTGCCTTCCAAATGCAATCCGGCTTCGACCATGGGCTGATTGAATTCGACACCGAGATTTTGCAGATCCGTGTACGCCACGCGCTGATCGAAGATAACCACCGGCGCCACATCGGCGCCGGCGCCGCGGGCACGCACCTGCCCGGTCAACGCGCCGAACAGTCCGCCGCTGCGACCGAGATCATACGCGGCACGCGCGCTGGCGGTCGGATCGAAGACCATACCCAATTGAACGGGCGAAGCCGCCCAGGCGGAATCACCGTAACGAAAAACGACCTTTCCGTTGATTGGATAAGAGAGGGTCTGATTAAGTTTGAGCGCGGCTTCGCTGGGCGACATGCCCGAGAGGTCCACGCCCGCGACCGATACGCCGGGGAAGATGCGACCGGCATAGATCAATTGATAGCCGATCGTCCACACCATGATGGCCCCGAAGAACAGGAGCAGGCCAGCGACGGCGCCGGCCAGGATCTGCGGGATAAGGTCCTCATTTCGGCCGGGAATTCGATAGGTTAACGAGGTCATGGTTTCAGAGTTTACACTTGCGAAATAAGCACGAGGTTAATGATATTTGCGTCGTTCCGAGGGTACCAGAGAACGTAGACGCTCCCTCGGCCTCGCCTCAGGGTGACACACTGAACGCGCCTTGTCACCCGTGGAATCCTCACTCAGCGCCGAATGCCGGCAATTCAAGCGATTCTGACCCGGTCTTCACCACGTAATACGGCATCCAGACCACGCCAAACAAGTTGACGTATATATCAGTCTTCTTTGGATTGATCGTGATCTCGGTCACCCGGTTGACCACATCGCCCCAGCTGGCATTGATCGATTCGATAAGCTGATCGCGCTGGGACTGCAGATCGGCCAGCTCACTTTCATACTGAGCGATGGCTTCCTCAGACTCCCTCACATCTTCTTTTGCATTTTGAGCAAGCCGGTGTTTGGTGAACTGTGTTGTCACGCTCTTTTTACGACCGAGGCCGATGAAGCCGGCACCCAACTCCAACAAATTCGCGCCGGCTTCCATATTCCTGTTCTGCACATCGGCCTGATCCTGGCGCAATTCTTGTTCCTCGCGCCCGAGCTTCTTCTGCAGCGTTCGAATCTGCCGATCGAGCACGGCGCCCTTCCTGGCGATCTCAGCATCTCGTCCTTGCCGTGCCGTATCGGCGCAGGCCTTGACGAATTCCGCCTGGGTCACGTCCGGACCCGCGTACACTTTCAAGGTGGGATTCGCGCGGGCTTTGATGGAGGTCGAGCGGTACACCCAGTCGGTGAAATCCTTTTGAAGCGCTGCCATCAGCTTCGCGTCGTTAAGGGGCGCACTGACCGCGCC
>DASXQN010000401.1:0-5412 GCA_036507155.1 Anaerolineales bacterium | reverse complement strand
ATTCGGGCTCTGACCCCGAATTTCGATCCGCAGCTGATCGCCTTCGATACTGACGGGAAAGCTGCGCAGCTTGAGATGCCTGGGCATGACGCAGCGACCGGTCTTGAGGTTGAACTTGAAGTGATGCAGCGGGCAGACGATAAGCTCGCCGGCGAGCTCGCCTTCGGCGAGCGGCGCGCCGCGATGCGGGCACTTGCCGTCGAACGCATAGTAGTTGCCGTCGAGCTCGCACACCGCCAGGGTCAGCGCCTCGCTGACTCTGACGGCGAGCGGCTTCCCTGCGGGAACCTCGCCCGCAGCGACCGTGACGATCACTGCAGCTTGTAGCCCATCTCGTAGTGCAGGTAGATGCCGTCCCAGAACATCCACTTGTTGCGCGCGCCCTCGCCCGCCCAGTGGATCGCCATCTCCTGCTGCTCCTTGGTCTTGCAATGCTTGGCGAGGATGTCCACCGCGCGCCCGCCGTGCTCGATGTCGACTTCGGCGTGCAGCCACCAGAACTCCAGGTCGTGCTCGGAGAACTTCCAGTGGTTGCGCAATGCAGGAAGCAGCTTGTTGAACAGCACCGGCTCCTGCGCCTCGCTCGCGACGTGCAGGCCCGCCACTGAAGCGATCCACGGCTGGTTGCGCGCGGTCTGCAGCTCCCAGTTGAGCCAGGCTTCGGTCGTCGGCAGCCCGCGTCCTGCGCGCAGCTGCTCTTCCGAGATGCCGCAGGCCTTGGCGAAGCGCAGGATGAGCTGCGGGTGCGGGTTCGCCGGATCGAGCTCCTCGCCGTAGTTCTCCATCTCCAGCTCGGCCACTTCCTGCGGCGCGTTGGCCGCGATCGAGAACAGCGCCTCGGGGATCAGCTTGCTGATCCAGTACCAGATTTCGGTGATCGCGCCGGCGACGGTCTCGCGCTTCACCTCGCCGCGCTCCCATTTGGCGACGATGGGATGGTTCGCCTGGTGGCGCTTGTCGATCGCCGCCTGCAGGTCCTTGCGGAACTGCGCCTCGTTGCGGATCTGTGTATCGCTATGCATGTGCACCTCCGTTGAAAGTCATTGAGTAATCGCCGGCAACCAGGTTGCGATGATCGGGAACGCGATGATCAGCGCGACCAGAATGGTCTGGCAAGTCATGTAGGGCACCGCCGCCCACGCCACCTCGCCGAGCGTTGTGCCCTTGGGCCCCACGCCCATCATTACGAAAAGCTGCAGGCCGAAAGGCGGACTCAGCGCGCCGATCACCATGCAGATCATCATCAGAGTGCCGAACCAGATCGGATCGAGGCTCACCGCCTTGACGACCGGCATGTAGATCGGCACGGTCAGCATGATCTGCGACACCTCGTCGATGAACAGTCCTAGGAATATCACAACGGCGAGCATCAGCGCGAGCAACGCCGTTGGCGCGAGCTGGAATCCGAGCGCCCAGCTGACCAGGCCTGAGCTCGCGCCGGAAAACGCGAGCACTTGGCTGAAGGTAATCGAGCCGAGAATAATGGTGAATAGCATCACCGACACACGCATGGTGGATTCGAGCGAACGCCGAATCGCGTCCCAGCTCAGGCAGCGGAATGCGGCCGCGAGAACGAGGATGGACAGCACGCCGAACGCCGCCGACTCGGTCGGCGTCGCGATGCCCATGATGATCAGGCCGCAGACGCAGAAGATCACCAGGCTGAGCGGCGCGAGGTTGACGAAGGCCGACTTGAGCTTCTCGCGCCATGGAATCGGCGTCATGTCGTAGGGCGGCGCACCGGAGGGATCGATCTTCAGCTGCAGCGCGATCACGCCGACGTACATCACGGCGAGGATCAGCGCCGGGACAATGCCGGCGATCAGGAGGCGTCCGATGTCGATGCCGGCGATGCTCCCGAGCAGCACCGCCAGAGCCGAAGGCGGAATCAGGATGTCGAGGCCGCCCGCGCCGAGGATCGGGCCCATCGCCATGTGCTTCTTGTAGCCGCGGCGCATCATCTCGGGCACCAGCGTCGAGCCGAGCATCGCGGTGCTTGCCATCGCCGAGCCCGACAGCGCGCCGAACACCGTTCCCGCGCCCACGCTCACATAGCAAAGGCGCCCGGGAACCCGGCCGATCAGCTTGTCGAAGCCGTCCATCATCTTTCCGGCGAGCCCGGTATGGACCATCAGGTCGCCCATCAAGATAAAGAGAGGTACGGGCACGAGGATGAAGACCGAGATAGACGCGCTCATGTTGGAGACAACCTGCTCCAGCCCGCGCTCTCCGCCCATGAAAATGAAGGCACCGACAATGTTGGTGGTGATGAAAGCGAAAGCCACCGGCAGGCCAAGCAGCATCAAGGCCATCGCGGTACCGATCATGAGGGCCGCAGCCCCGTACCAGCTCAAGACGCCCGCCGCTTGGTGAAATACTCGATCTCCTCACTGGAAAACAGCGTCCCGCGCAGCATATGCCGCGCGAACTCGATCGCCAACAGGAAGAATCCGAGCGGCAACGGTGCATAGACGATCCATTTGGGCATCTCGAACGAGCGGATTTCGAGTCCCTGGGCCGTGAGCGTGACACGCAGCGCATACCACGCGACGACCATGCAAATGACCATGCCGATGAAGCTAACAATGCGCGCCAACGCGGCACGGATTCGTGGTGCAAAGACCGCGATCAGTGTCGTGACCTGAACATGCTCAGCGCGGCGTAGCACCCAAGGCGCGGCCAGAACGGTGGCATACAGCAGGGTGAATTCGCTGATCGTCTCCGGCCACACCGGCGGCCGGAACCCCATCGACCGCATGATGACTTCGTAGGCGATGATGAACGACAGCCCGCCGAACGCAGCCGCGGAAAGCGCCGCCAGGGCCGCGAGCAGGCCGTCGTAAGCCTTTAGAAACCAGCTCACTCCCTGTAGAAGGTCTTGCGAAGCGTAGCGACTTCTTGCTTGGACAACCGTTTCTCGAGCTGAGTCCAAAGCGAGCCATGAGCGGCTGCAGTGTACTTTTTCGAGTCTTCAGGCGACTGCATAACGTCCTTCATGCCTACGGCCTTCAGCTTAGCTTCCTCCTTCCTGATCTCCCCTTTGAAGAATTCATGGGCGGACTTTTCAGCGTCTATTACCGTTCTTTGAATGAGCTCCCTCGCCTTGGGATCGAGGTTCTTCCAGGAGTCAGCGTTGATGATCAGCGAGATATCGCCCTGCCAGAAGGTAGGGAAAACCCTGTACTTGAGGAGTTTTTCCCAGCCCAGGTCGATAAGCCCCAAGTTGGGAAACCCGGTGCCGTCAATTACGCCGCGCTCCAAGGCGGTAAAGACTTCCGCCGGTGCCACTGGCGCCAATGCTGCGCCCTGGGTGTCGTAGAACGCACGGTAAATAGAAGCACCGCGGATCTTGAGCCCCTGCAAATTTACGCCACCCGAGGGCGTGCGCTTTGGATCATCCTTCAAATAGATATGAAAGGTGTACCCCGATCCGAAATAGCCAAGGTATTGAGCATTCGCCTTTGTGTGGAATGCTTTGTTGAGGAGTTCCTGGCCGCCGGCGGCGCGCAACTCGGGGGCGGACCTATTGCTGGCATTTAAGGCCCCTGTTTCGGGAACCTGACCGTCAAAAAACGAGGTGGATCCGAAGAAGATGTCGGTGACACCTCTTTGCAGCGCATTAAGCTGCTCCATCACGGGTACCGCTTCAGGCCCCCCGATAAATTGCACTTGCACGGTGCCCTTGCCGTTGGCGTTCACCTGCTTGATCCACTCAAAGAATGGAACGTTAAACGTATGATTCCTCGGAAACTGGATGATGGCCTTCAAGTTGACTTCGGCTGCCGCAGCGGCCGATGTGAAGCTGGAGACAAGAACCAGGAATGTGGCGCTGACCAGACGTGACATAGGGTATCTCCTGATGGTGCAGATCTGCAGGAACTTTCGTTCGAGTCTAGGGCCTTGTTGATTCTGTTGACAGGGCGAATATTTTGTCAAGCCTATTTATATGGTCAGCTAATTAGTGTCGGCCTGGTCGACGCGCTGGCCTCGCCTTGAGGACCACGGCTCCAGCCCGAGGTCGCTCCGCTAGGAGGCCTGCGCCATATCGGCGGCGCCATAGCCAACCGATGCTGTAGCCGTCCTTCGGCATGGCGGCAGCCTCGCTTCCAGACGATCTAACGGAAGCGCAAATTGCTTAGCCGGTCTGAATCACGTGCAGAGCGTTCGCCCGTTCTCCCTGGCCGGGCGAAGATTGAACTGGAACTCGCTGCCTTCGATACCCAAGGTCGTCCAGCGGACATATGACCTGACGCGGTGCAGAAAAGCGGCCTAGATGCGATCCGCCGCACTCTTGCCTACAAACATGACCTCGGGATGCTCTTTCTCTTTTCTGGATGCTGATCCGAACGCATGACGTACCTGGCCGGTGCGCCGAGCGCAGCGCGGCATCTTTGCATGGTCTCTCTTAGCTGTTCCTTTCCGGAACATAAACTTGCAACCCACACGCTTGTCAAGTAGCATTTATATGGTTGTATAAATAATGTCCATCGCCTTTCTTACCGCGACCGAGCTGCTCGCGGGCTACCGATCCGGCGCGTTCTCCCCGGTAGAAGTAGTGCGCGCTGCCTACGATCGCATCCAGCGCGTCCAGCCGAAAATCAACGCGTTCTGCGTGGTGGCGGAGCGCGAGGCGGCGCTCGCTCTTGCACGGCAGTCGGAGGCGCGCTGGCACGAGCGCCGGCCGTGCGGCGACTTGGACGGCGTGCCGCTCACCGTGAAGGACGCGATCCTCGCCAAGGGGTGGCCCACGCTGCGCGGCTCGAAGACGGTCGATCCAAAGCAGTCCTGGAACGAGGATGCGCCCGCGGTGGCGCGGCTGCGTGAGCACGGCGCCATCCTTCTTGGCAAGACCACGACGCCGGAGTTCGGCTGGAAGGGCGTCACCGATAGCCCGCTTTCCGGAATCACGCGCAATCCCTGGAACCTCGATCTCACGCCCGGCGGCTCGAGCGGCGGCTCGGCGGCGGCGCTCGCCGCGGGCATCGGCCATGCCGCGATCGGCACCGACGCAGGCGGCTCGGTGCGCATCCCCGGCTCGTTCTGCGGCCTCGTCGCCATGAAAGCGACCGCAGGCCGCGTGCCGAACTATCCGCCGAGCGCGGTGGGCACCCTCGGACACATCGGCCCTATGACGCACACGGTCGAGGATGCAGCGCTGATGCTCAACATCATGGCCGCGCCGGACGGCCGCGATTGGCTCAGCCTGCCGCCCGCAGATGTCGACTACCGCGTCGGTCTCAACCACGGCGTGCGCGGACTGCGCATCGCCTTCAGCCCTACGCTGGGTTACGCGAAAGTCCAGCGCGAGGTTTTGGAGCTTGTCACTCAATCGATCAAAACCTTCGAAGCGCTCGGCGCGCACATCGACGAAGTAGCAGCGCCGTTCGATGATCCGACCGAAACCTTCCGCAC
>DASXQN010000400.1:0-5130 GCA_036507155.1 Anaerolineales bacterium | reverse complement strand
GTGCACGGCCTCGGGTTTGTATTTCCGGATCAGGCGCGTCAATTCTTTGCGCAGCGCGATCGTGGCTTCCAGTTCGCCGTCGGGAAAGCGCAGGAAGAGCGTCTCCTTGACGCCCAGCACCGCGCCGGCCGCGCGCTGCTCGTCCTCGCGCAGTGCAGCCAGCAGCGGCTTGTAGTCCGGGCCTTTGGACGGTTCGTTCGAGCCAGAGTCGCCGCTGGTGATCACGACCGAGGTGATCTCGCAGCCGGCCCTGGCCCATTTAGCGAGCGTCCCGCCGATGCTGAATTCCTGATCGTCAGGGTGAGCATGGATGCTCATCGCGCGTTTGGGAATGTATTCTGTTTCCATGGTTGCCTCCGTATGTTTTGTCATTGCGAGGAGCGCAGCGACGAAGCAATCTCCTCTTTCGGCCCGGAGATTGCCACGCCCCTTCGGGGCTCGCAATGACATGAATAAAACAGGGTCGCCCCTACTTTATGAATTCCTTCAACGCGTCCGCCAGGATCCCGGTGAAGATCGTCTTCCCTTCGGCGGACATATGCAGCGGGTCGACGAAATGCTGCGGGCCGATCTGCTCGATCTTCGAGAGGTCCAACAGCGGGATGGACTTCTCCGCCAGGTACGCGTCCAGCGAATCCATGTAGTCTTGCAGTGCGGCCGGTTCCATTTGCGGCCTCGGAAACACATTGGTGGGAGCGCGCACGAAGATGGGTTGTATGCCGCGCTCGCGCGCCAGCCGGATCATCTCGGGCAGGAAGGAATGCTGTACCTGCTTCTCGAAATCCAATTGCTGTGGTGTGTACAAGACCTGCTCAGCCTGGATCGTGGCGGTCTCCAGTTCGTCCGCATCCAGGTTGCCGCCGGAGATTACGCTCAACACCGCGTCGTCCGCGCAATCCGCCGCGCAGCCGAGCAGGGCAGGCGCGCTGTGGCGCAGCGCGCCGTCCAACGCGGAGCGGATCTGCGTGCGGAAGCTGTAGACCGGCAGGTACGAGTCGAGCGCGAGCTCGAGCGGCGTCATCTTATCCAGGAAGGATAATTGCAGGAAGAGCGAATCGTCCGGCGCGGCGAACTTGTCGATCTGGCCGAGGTATGGTCCGCCGACGCGGAAGTCCGGCACGGTCAGCATCGTATCGCGAAAGAGCACGACCAAATAGCGCGGCGGGCTGTCTGACTCGACGATCTCATGCTTGAGGATGAGATACCACAGCGCGGACGATGATCCGGGGATGTCCAGCTTGTAGACCGATCTTTGGAGTTGCGCCTGGAACTGATCTTCGTCAACGGCTTTCTTCAGCACCGAGTCGCCCAACAGGACGATCTCGGGCCGACGCACGTCGATCTCACGTTTGTAGAGTCGGCCCACGGCTTCATCCAGGCTCGGCCCGGGCGGACGCGGATACGCGCGGCCGAACGCGGCTTGCGCGGCGAATGAAGCCAGGACAACAAAAAGGCCCACGAACAGGCCGAAGAGAACGGTGGATCGCATGGCGGCCTCATTCTACCTGAAAGTACAGGGAGCCGCCGCAACTGTGGCTCGATGTCAGACCTCGGAGGTCCGCAAGGGGAGTAAAATAACCACCTAGGTCAGACCTCCGAGGTCCTTAAGCTCTCGGAGGTCTGGGAGATCAAATGCCCATTACACTCGACGGTTCCTCCCTCAGCATCGAAAAACTGGTTGCGATCGCACGCGATCATGAGCAGGTGGTGCTGGCGCCCGCAGCATTGGACCGCATCAAAGTCTGCCGGGCGATGCTGGAGCAGAAACTTGCCAACAACGAGATCATGTACGGCACCAACACGGGCATCGGGGAGTTCTCGGAGAAGGTCCTAAACGAAGAACAGGTCAAGGAATTCCAAAAGTATCTGATCTACAACCACGCCGCGGGCATCGGCGACGCGGCGCCGATCGAACATGTGCGCGGCGCGCTGGCCGGCCGGATCAACGTCCATGCGCACGGTAATTCGGGTTGCCGTCCCGAGATCACACTCACACTGGTGGCGATGCTCAACAAGGGCGTCACACCAGTGGTTTGTCAGAAGGGGTCGGTGGGGGCCAGCGGCGATCTGGCGCCGATGGCGCAGGCCGCGCTGCTGCTGCTGGGGGAGGGCGAAGCCTTCTATAACGGTGAGCAGCTACCAGGGGCGGAGGCCATGCGGCGCGCGGGTATCCCGGTCCCGGGCCTGCAGGCGCGCGACGGCCTGGCCGCCATCAACGGGTCCAACATGCTGACCGCCATGTCTGCGCTGCACATCTTCGACATGGAACGCTGGCTCAAACAGGCCGAGATCGCGGCCGCCATGTCGATCGAAGCGCTGCTCGGGAATATGAAACCGTACAATACGAAGCTGCATGAGCTGCGCGGCTTCCGCGGCGCGATCACGTCGGCGCAGAATATCATGAAGTGCGTGGAAGGCTCGGACCTGACGACGGGCAAGATGAAGACCAAAGTACAGGACGCGTACTCCATGCGTTCCACGCCGCAGGTGATCGGCGCGGCGCGCGATGCGTTGGCATATGCGCGGGCGCAGGTGGAGATCGAGTTGAACGGCGTCGGCGATAATCCGATCTTCGTGCCCGAATCCAATCTCACGCTGACCGGCGCGAACTTTCAGGGTACGCCGGTCTCGCTGCCGATGGACATGGCGGGCATCGCCATCACGATGGTCTCGGTGCTCTCGGAGCGGCGGCTCAACCGCATGACGAATCCCGGGCTCTCGCAGGGGCTGCCGGATTTCCTGGCGCACGAGCCGGGCTTCTACTCGGGGTTGATGCTCTCGCAATACACGGCGGACCATTTGATCGTCGAGCAGCGAATCCTGTCCGCGCCCGCCTCGATCCAGTCGATCCCAGCGGCGGCCGATCAGGAGGACTTCGTGTCGATGGGGATGAACACGGCCCTCAAGAACGGCCAGATCCTGGACAACGCATACGGCGTGCTCGGTATCGAGTTCATGGCGGCCGCGCAGGCGCTCGATTTTCGTGATTTCACCCCTGGAAAGGGGACGCACAAGGCGCGCGAAATCATCCGCAAAACCGTTAAGCACCTTGAAGTGGACCGTCCGCTCTATCCCGACCACAACGCGATGAAGGCGCTGGTGCGATCCGGCGAGATTTTGGATGAAGTGGAGAAGGTGGTTGGGAAATTGGGATGATGTGTAGGGGCGACCCTTGTGGTCGTCCGAGAATCTTGTGGTCGCCCGAGAATCGGGCAGAGACAAGCTCTGCCCCTACGAAATCGCATGAAACAATTCTCTCTTCTCTTCCTTCTTTTCGTTGTGGTCGCCTGTTCACCCGCGCCGGCTGGCTCGCCCCTCCCGGCAGATGATGTCCCTCCCACGGAAACCTCCATGCCTCCCACCTCCACTTTCCAACCCGAGATCCCGGATGCCTTTGCGGCGCGCGCTGCGCTCGGCCGCGGCGTCAATATGGGCAACATGCTCGAGGCACCCCGCGAGGGTGAGTGGGGCGTATACATTCAGGAGAAATACTTCGACGCGATCAACGCGGCGGGATTCGACTCGGTGCGCATACCGATCCGCTGGAACGCGCATGCCGCAGCGGCGGCGCCGTATTCGGTCGATGCCTCGTTCTTCGCGCGGGTGGATCAAGTGGTGGCCTGGGCGCTGGCGCGCGGCCTGACGGTGATCGTCGATTTCCATCACTACGAGGAGATGATGAGCAATCCGAACGGGCACCGCGAGCGCTATCTGGCGATCTGGCGGCAGGTGGCCGAACATTACAAGGATTATCCGGCCACGGTCTTGTTTGAACTGCTCAACGAGCCCAACAGCGCGCAGGACGTCTCGACCTGGAACAGCCTCCTCCCGCAGGCGCTGGCGGTCGTCCGCGAGAGCAATCCGATACGCAACGTGATCATCGGTCCCACGCAATGGAACAGCGCCTCGATGATCGAGACGCTGCAATTGCCGGCGGACGACACGCGCATCATCGCCACCTTCCATTTCTATGAGCCGTTCGAGTTTACGCATCAGGGCGCGGAATGGATGGACGGCGCTGACGCCTGGCTCGGGACGACCTGGGACGCGACCGACTCCCAAGAGAACGACATCACGCGGCAATTCGACAGGGTCGCGGCCTGGGCGAGGACCAACAACCGACCGATCCTGCTCGGCGAGTTCGGCGCTTACTCAAAGGGTGACCCGGCCTCCCGCGTCCGCTGGACCAGCTTCGTGGCGCGCGAGGCGGAGAAGCGCGATTTTGCATGGGCGTACTGGGAGTTCTGTGCGGGCTTCGGGGTGTATGATCCCAATACCGATACGTGGCGGGAAGATCTGTTGAACGCGCTAATCCCCTAATTACCTAATCAACTAACCGCGAAGACGCGAAGAGCGCCAAGGAATTAAGAACAAGAGACTTCGCGGCCTTCGTTTCTTCGCGGTTCAAAATTCGCGGCTCCCCAATGCCCTAAATTCAACAGGTTGCTTACACCGTCCGCGTCCGGTATTCGTCGTAATCCGGTACAAGGCGATCGTACTTGCCATCCATCAGCGGCGAGGAGATCATGAAGTCGGCCGAGGCGCGATTGCAGGCGATCGGGATGTTCCATACAACTGCCATGCGCAGCAGCGCCTTGACGTCCGGATCGTGCGGCATGGGCTCGAGCGGATCCCAGAAGAAGATCAGGAAGTCGATCTCGCCGTCCACGATCTTGGCGCCAATCTGCTGGTCACCGCCGAGCGGTCCGCTCTGCAGGCTGGAGACCTCCAGGCCCAATTCCTTCTCGAGCAGCGTGCCCGTGGTGCCGGTGGCATAGATCTGATGATGGGCCAGCAGGTCGCGATTGTATTTGGCCCATTCGATCAGGTCGCGCTTCTTGTTATCGTGCGCCACCAGCGCGATCTTCTTGTCATGTTCCATTGGAGTTTTCTTGTATTTCATGCGCATATTCTCTTCCCTTCGGATAAGATCTTAGACCATGGGCATTAGCTGGAAGGGTTTTGATCCTCTATCCGACGTCCATGGTCTGACGTCTTATGCCTACTTTGATAATCCCCGGCCCGGCAATTCTCTTCCTACCTGGTCACCGAAATCACCGCGCCCAACGCGTTCAACTTCAATGTCCAGGTCGTGCCGATCTGGAACTGCTGAAACTCCGTCACGTCGCC
>DASXQN010000399.1:0-4609 GCA_036507155.1 Anaerolineales bacterium | reverse complement strand
CATCGCCAAACTCCATGGCGGCGTGTCGGTGTTCGCGGGGGTCGGCGAGCGCACCCGGGAAGGCAGCGACCTCTACAAGGAAATGTCCGAAGCGGGAGTCATCAAGCAGGACAACCTGGGCGAGTCAAAAATTGCGCTGGTGTACGGCCAGATGAATGAACCGCCCGGCGCTCGCTTGCGCGTCGCTCTGTGCGGCCTCGCGATCACCGAATATTTCCGGGACGAGAAGAATCAGGACGTGCTGTTGTTCATCGACAACATCTTCCGTTTCTCGCAGGCGGGTTCCGAAGTGTCCGCGTTGCTCGGCCGCACCGCCAGTGCGGTCGGCTACCAGCCGACTCTCGCCGCAGAAATGGGCGCGCTCCAGGAACGCATCACCTCGACGAAGAAGGGCTCGATCACTTCGTTTCAGGCCGTGTACGTGCCCGCCGACGATCTGACCGACCCGGCACCGGCCACGACCTTCGTGCACCTGGACGCGACCATCGTTTTGGAGCGGTCGATTGCCGAATTGGGGATCTATCCGGCGGTGGATCCGCTCGCCTCGACTTCCCGTGCGCTGGCGCCGGAAGTCGTCGGCCAAGAGCACTATGACGTCGCGCGTGGAGTGCAGAAGGTGCTACAGCGGCTCAAAGACCTGCAGGACCTCATTGCGATTCTCGGTATGGACGAGCTTTCGCCGGAGGACAAGCTCACGGTAATCCGCGCTCGCAAGATTCAACGCTTCCTGAGCCAGCCATTCAGCGTGGCGCAAGTATTCACCGGGCGGGAGGGCAAACAAGTCCCGGTGGCTGAAACGGTGCGCGGCTTCAAGGAGATCCTCGAAGGCAAGCACGACGCCGCGGCGGAAGGCGACTTCTACATGAAGGGCGGGATCGATGAAGTCAAACCGAGTTGAAGGAGCGCGTTGAACATGGCCAACACGCTGAAATTGGAGATCGTCACACCGGAGGGCGCGGTGTACTCCGAAGACGTGGAGATGGTCACCTTGCCAGGCGTGGCGGGACAGATGGGGATTTTGCCACAACACGTCCCGCTGATTACGCAATTGGTGCCGGGCGAAATGATCGTGCGCAAGGACGGCCGTGATCTGTTCGTCGCGACGGGCGAGGGACTCATCGAAGTCACCGCCGACCGCGTCGCTATCCTGACAGACCTCGCCATTCCGGCCGACCGCATTGACGAGGCGAGAGCCGAAGAAGCGCGGCAACGCGCCGAAGCCCGTCTCCGTGAAAAACTCTCGGACGAAGAACTCGCTTCCGTCAACGCCTCGCTCACTCGCTCCCTGGCCCAGTTGCGCGTCAAGCGGCGCCGCCACGTGTAGTGTGGATCCCACGACGATTTCAGCGCTGGGCGGTCTCGGAACTCAATCTCTGGCATGAGAACCTAGTCGTTGGACGACACAGAGAGGAAAAACGTCCCAGTTTGAGATTTGGTTATCGCTTGTAAGTGGGAACGGTGTCGCGTAGGACCACTAAGGCCGAAACCGTGGAACGTTGTGAAAATTTCAGCGTTGTGAAACAAAGTTGGGCCGGTAAAAAATCATCGACCATGTCGGGACCAGATGTTTGATCTCGATTTAGCGTTCCGTTTTGGTGCCGCCCTTGGACTGGGCCTGCTATTGGGTCTAGAGCGCGAGCGAAAGCGCGACGTCGAGCTGTTATTCGGCGGCATCCGAACCTTCGCCCTAATCGCGTTGTTAGGCGCGGTCGGCGCTTTCATGGAACGCGAGCTGGATGAAAGCTGGCCCGTGCTGGCCATTTTCGTAGCGGTCGTTACCTTGGTGATCGTATCCTATGCGACGACCGCGGCGCGCGGTGAGCTGGGGATCACAACTGAAATCACGGCGGTGCTCGCCTACATTGTCGGCGCTTTGTGCGGCTGGGATAGAGTCGGAGTGGCCAGCGTAGCCACGGTGGTTTGCCTGCTGCTGCTTACCCTCAAGGACTTCCTGCATACTCTGGCCCGGCGCGTCGAACTCGAAGATGTCGAGGCGACTCTCAAGTTCGCCGTGATCAGCGTCATTATTCTACCGCTCCTCCCCAACGAGACCTTCGGGCCGCCGCCCGTGGACGTCATAAATCCATACAAGATCTGGTTGATGGTCGTGCTCATCGCGGGGTTAAATTTCCTGGGCTACCTGCTGGTCAAGGTGCTTGGAGCCGAGCATGGGCTTTTTCTGACAGGCATCCTCGGCGGTCTCGTATCGAGCACGGCCGTCACGTTGAGCTTTTCCCAGCGCAGCCGTCAGGAGCCCGCCATGTCGTCCGCGTTCGTGCTGGCGATTGTCGTCGCCTGGACGATCATGTTTCTTCGAGTCGTAGTCATGGTGGGTCTCGTAAACAGAGCTTTGGCTAGGGACCTAGCTCCGGCGCTTGGTTTGGTGGCGGCGGTGGGTCTGCTCATTTCGTTTGTTTTGTGGCGCCGCACCCGATCGCACGAGACCGGAGTGGTGAGCGCCGGGGCGAATCCTTTCGAGCTTGGCGAAGCGATCAAGTTCGGCTTACTGTTTGGCGTCGTGACGGTCCTGGCCAAGGCCGCGGAGGCTTATCTCGGCGCAACGGGACTGTATCTTGCGGGCGCCGTGGCCGGTCTCACCGACGTGGATGCGATTTCCCTTTCGATGGCGAATCTGGCCATGACAAATCCGGAGATTCTAAAAACGGCGCAGCGCACAATCGTCATTGCGGTTCTTTCGAATACGCTGGTGAAGTGCGGCATGGCCGCGTTTATGGGTGCGCCGGCGCTGCGCCGTACGATCATCATGGTCACATTGTTGCTGTTCGCAGCCGCAGGGGCCGGGATTCTGGTCGCATGATCCATTTCCTGATTTACGAACTTGTTTTAATGACCGAGTCGGCAAACCGATGACTTCCGCGAATAGGCAAATTGCCGCATTGACGGGCCGAGGCCCGTCGTGCCCGAAACCTGAACACTGAAACCTAAAACTCCCGTTGCAAATTACTGTCTTCGCTCGTCCGTCGTCGTCACCCGACCCTGGTCACTCGACACTCATGCGGTAACTCTCCAAGTTTCCACCGCGACTTAACTCAACAGAGACCTCCTGTTAATCGAAACTTCATGTTTAAACGAGTTAGCCGGCGCTTGAGCATTCATCCACTGCAAAATTAACGAGAAGTTGGCCGGCCAAGCGTTTGACCGCGTCGGGTATTGGACCAAAGTCCAATAGACCCGGTTTGACCCGTTTGCTACAGGTAACTCATACAGAAAGTGACGAGTGTCGAGGGACAAGCGTCGAGTGGAGCCGCCGCTAAGAGGACCAAACCAGGTTTCAGGCTTCAGTTGGAAGCAGCGCTGATCTGCTCTGAAACCTGACACCTGAAACACTCGTCACGATCGGTACTCGACACTGTTGGAGGACGCATGAGAACCACAAGCGGCGATCAATCCGAGGCCGCGTCAAGGAATCAGAATAGCCATGAGAAAATACGCACCGGACTCGGAGCGGATGCCATCGCCGAAGCCTTAATTGACAACCTGCACTTTTTGCAAGCCAAGCTGCCTCAGCATGCCACCCGCAACGACTGGTACATGGCGCTTGCCTACACGGTTCGCGACCGCATGCTCGATCGCTATATCGAGACGCTGGAAGCGCTCGTCGAGGCGCAAAAACCGATCAAGGCCGTGGCTTATCTCTCAGCTGAATTTTTGACGGGACCCCATCTGGGCAACAGCCTGATCAACCTCGGTATCTGGCAGGCGACAGAGAAGGCGGTCGCCCAAGTGGGACAAAACTTGGCTGATCTTCTGGAACAGGAAGAAGAGCCGGGCCTGGGCAACGGCGGGCTCGGCCGCTTGGCCGCTTGCTACATGGATTCGCTCGCGACGCTCAACGTGCCCGCGATTGGCTACGGCATACGTTACGAATTTGGAATTTTTGATCAGGCGGTTCGCGATGGCTGGCAAGTGGAACTCACGGACAAATGGCTGCGCTTCGGCAACCCCTGGGAGATCGTTCGCTCGGAAGTCAGCTTCGATGTGAAGTTCGGCGGGCGCACCGAACGCTATTGCGACGAGCAGGGCCGCTATCGGGTGCGCTGGTTGCCGGAGAAGGTCGTCAAAGGTGTCGCCTACGACACTCCTGTGCCCGGGTACCGGGTGCCTACCACAAACCTCCTTCGACTGTGGAAGGCGGAAGCCACGGAATCGTTCGATTTCGAAGCATTTAACGTCGGCGATTACTACGGCGCCGTAGATGAGAAGATCATATCGGAAACCATCTCTAAGGTGCTTTATCCTAACGACGAGCCCGAAGCGGGAAAGCGACTGCGCCTGGCGCAGCAGTATTTCTTTGTCTCCTGCTCGCTGCAGGATATGATCCGCCTGCATCTGATGCGCGGAAAGAAGTTGGACGAGTTCGATTCATATTGGGCCGCGCAATTGAACGACACGCATCCCTCGATCGCTGTCGCCGAGTTGATACGGCTCCTAGTGGACGAGCACTCGATGGATTGGGATCAGGCCTGGGATATCACGCAGCGGACCTGCGGCTACACGAACCACACGCTCCTTTCCGAGGCGCTGGAAAAGTGGCCGCTGTCGCTTTTCGGCAAGCTCTTGCCGCGCCACCTCGAGATCATCTATGAGA
>DASXQN010000398.1:0-2984 GCA_036507155.1 Anaerolineales bacterium | reverse complement strand
CGAGCGGGATGCGCAGCGAACGGCGCGCCAACGACTCGATCCCGGCGATGATCGCCGCCGCCGATTTCGGTCCCATGACGGGCAGGCCGTCGAGTTTACCCGCCCGGGCCGCCTTTTCAAGTTGCGGCAGCGTGGTGATCTTGAGCGTCTTCCAGATCAGCGAGATCTTCTTGGGCCCCAGGCTCGGGACGGCCAGCCACTCTGCCAGGCTCGGCGGAACTTCTTTCTTAAGTTTTTCCAGGAACGTCAGCTTACCGGTACTCAGCAACTCGTCGATCTTCTCGGAGATGGCTTTGCCCACGCCGGGGATCTCTTCGAGCTTGCCTTCCTTCCAATAATCGCTGGCTTCGCGTCCCAGGCTCATCAGGCTCTCGGCCGCCCGGCGATAGGCGAGCGTCTTGTAGATGACTTCGCCCTTGATCTCCGATAGATTGGCAATCAGGACAAAGGTCTCCGCCAACTCGCGGTTGCTCATCAGGGCCGCGGCTTTGGGTTTGCCTTTGGCTTTGAGCTTGGCTGCGGACTTGCTCTTCGGTTTGGGTTTAGGCTTGGGCTTGGCGCGCGTCGGGGTCATGGATGACTCCTACCGTATTTTGGGGATCCAGCGCGGCACAGACCTGGTATACGCCTGATAGGCCGCGCCAAAGGATTCGCTCAAGACAGGTTCCTCAACGAACACGATCAAAAAGTGGAAACCCAGTAGTGCACACAGGCTGTACAAGACCATCAAGCCTGATCCGAACCAAAGTATATACCCAAACAGGACCAGGAGCGCGCCCGCGTAGATCGGGTTGCGCACGTATCGATAGGCGCCAACAATGACAAGTTCCTTCGGGGGATCGAGGTGCGCCGGCGTGCCGCGGCCGCGCTTCACGAAATCCACGGAGCACAACAGGATCACGAGCGTCCCGGCGATCCACAGCGGCAGGGCGAGGGTACGCAGCACGCCCGGGTCGAAAAGCGGCGGTACCGCGCTGGCCAGCGAGTACGGAAAATAATACGTGAAGAAGCCATGCAGTGTTCCCATATACAGGAGCGTCTTAACCGTATTCATCGTGCGATCTGCCCGGCATGAAAGCGGAAGTGCGCCTCCGGAAAGCGGAAGACCTGCTCGAGCGTCATGAAGTCGCTGAACAGCGGGTCCCATCTGGCCGGATAGAACATGCCGCGTTGCCATTCGTCGTCGCGGATGGTTTCGATCATCTTCAGGGCCCTGCGGTGGAAGTGGTCATAGCGCGCCCGGATCTGTGGGCGTGTAAGCACCCGGCCGCCCAGGCGCGCGCCCAGCGCATTGATCCAATTAAACGGACCGGTGATCGCGTCCAGCAGCCAGGCCTGCGGCCGGGAATATCGTGGAGGCAGACGCCCGTAGATGCGCGCCATCGGCACCAGCGGCTCGAGCAGAATGAAAGCCAGGACGATGTGAAAGAGCACCTCGGCGTTGGTCCAACCCGCGTTGAGGCTCTGGCGACCCAGCTCCTCGTCCGGGAGCGAATCGAGCAGAGCGTGGAATGCGAGGCGCGTCGCCTCAAGTTCTGTCCGAATGGATTCTCGCACGCCTTCGTCTCTCACAGAGTCGCTCCTTGGGGAGTGTTTCTTAAGTCAAAATTCACCACAGACACCTGCACTTGCGCCAGGTGCAAGTGTAAACACGGATGAACACTGACGGTTTGATGAAAATCCTGCTCATGCCGCTCCAAAATCCCGCTTATCTGCGTTCACGTGTGCCCGTAAGGGTATCTGTGGTTTTAAAACGAATATCAAAACACTCTCTTAAGCGGACGTTGTGCCGGCCGCGGGAGACCCTTCGCTTCGCTCAGGGCGAGCGTCCAGCGTCTTCAAGCTGCCCATTTCCGGCCACCCGCGCGCGACCGCCAGTACCACCAGGATCGTCCCGAACCCGCCGGCCACGACGGCCACCACGGGGCCGAGCAACGCCGCGGCCAAACCGGATTCGAAACTGCCCAACTCATTAGACATCCCGATGAAGATGCTGTTGACTGAGGAGATGCGGCCGCGCAGTTCGTCCGGCGTGAATGCCAGCAACAGCGTGCTGCGGATGACCACACTGATGTTGTCCAGGCCCCCGAGCAGCACCAGCATCGCGATCGACAGCCAGAACGACGTCGACAAACCGAAGATGATGGTGGCCACGCCGAAGCCGGCCACGGCCAGCAGCAGTGTGCGCCCCGCGTTTTGCATGGCACGCGAATGCGCCAGGGTGACGGCCATCAGGAGCGCGCCGATGGACGGCGCGGCGCGCAGGAAGCCCAGGCCCTGTGGACCGACCTTGAGAATGTCCGTGGCATAGATCGGCAGCAGCGCCACCGCGCCGCCGAACAGCACCGCAAACATGTCCAGCGTGATGGCGGCCAGGATGACGCGGGTGTCGCGCATGAAGCGGAACCCTTCGAACAGGGATTGCAGCGTGGCGGTCTTGCGCGCCAGCTTCAGGGGCCGCGCCTTGATGCGGGTCAGCAGCACGCAGAAAATGACGGCTGCCAGCGCGTCGAAGATGTAGATGAAGGTCACCGAGTGGGAGAAGGCAACCATCAGACCGGCCAGCGCCGGACCGGCAATCGACGAAAGCTGCCAGGTCGTGCTGTTCCAGGTTGCCGCGCCCGAGAACAAGCCCGCGGGAACCGTCTCCGGCAGCAGGGTGGAAGAAGCCGGGGTGTTGAAGGCGCGTGCAATGCCGATGCCCAGCAGGCAGCCGTAGATCAAGATCAACGGACCCTGTGAATATGAAAGCCACGCCAGGCCAAGCACGCAACAGGCCAAAAATAATTCCGTGATCAGCACAATGCGTCGGCGGTTGTACTGGTCCGCGACATGGCCGGCGGGCAGAGAGAGCAGCAGCACGGGCACTACCTGCACGAGTCCCACCATGCCGAGGGCCAGCGCGCTGTGCGTGCGCAGCCACAACTCCCAGCCGATGGCGAATGAAAGCATCTCGTTTCCGAATGAGCTGATGAAGCGGCCCG
>DASXQN010000397.1:0-3368 GCA_036507155.1 Anaerolineales bacterium | reverse complement strand
ATGCTCTATCTCGAGTACTTCGCGCCGTAGGTCACGGATCGATCAATTCGTTTTCGCGGAAGCTGATCCGCGCGGCAATCCGATCAAGAGCACGACCGGTCCGGCCAGGAGCATCCACATCGCGGAGCCCAGTCCGAAGCGGTCCGCCAGCAAACCGACCAGCAGCGGGAGAAGTTTCCCGAGCGGCGCAAAGAGCGCGCCGATCGCCATCAAGCTGGCGCTTTGCCCCGGTAACGCCGAGTAGACGCGTCCCTGAAGGATCGGATACCATCCTGTGTTGAAGAAGCTGACGAAGACGATCGCGATCAGCTTCGGTGTGAATCCTGGCAGGATCAAGAAGGACGAGAAAGCCGCGATCTCAAGCAGCGCGGTCACGCGCACATAGCTGACACTGTTCGGCTGAGCATCGATGTATCGGATGAAGGCGAGGTCCGTGATCAACCCCAGTGCAAGCCAGGTAACTACGGCCAGCCCTGCCTGCCCGGCGTTGACGCGAACGACGTCCACGAAGTAGAGCGCCAGGAAGCTCAGCAGCACATCCAGCATCAGGTCCGAAAATTCAAGCAGGATCAACCACCGCAAGACTTCGACCCTGCGTAGCGCTGTCAGCGCTGCGCGAAAACCGCCGGCTAATCCCTGGAAGCTGGGCAACGCCGGCAGGTGCGGCGCGTCGCGCGGAACGCGTCGGAAAGCAGCCAGCAGAGAAGCCGCCGCGACGGCAGCCAACACAGCGAAGGTCCCCCTCCAACCCAAGCCGAAATAAACAGCCAGGCCGAGCAGGATCGGTCCGAGCACATTGCCGAGCGAGCCGGCGACAGTCCAGCGCGCCATATTCTGCTCGTGACGCTGAGGTGCTGAGTCCATCAAAGTGGCCTGGGAAAGGCTGACGAACGCGCCGGAGGCCGGAAAAAACAGCATGAACGATATCAACAGGGGCACAAAGCTTCGACTGAGCGCGGTGAGCACCAGCGATGCGGTAAGAAAAAATCCACCGCCGAGGATGAGTGCGCGCCGCTTCCACACATCGCCCAGGATGCCCAGGAACGGCTCGATCAGCGCCGCCGCGAAAGCGGGCACGCTGAGGAGCAAACCGATCTGCGTATACGTAAGCGAGAGCTCGGAGCGCAGCAGCGGCCAGGCCGTTTCGGTCACGCCGAAGACCAGCTCGTCGAGGAATTCGATGAACAGAAAGATCATGAGTCCCATTTAACCACAGAAGCGCGGTCGGACAGGCGCGCGGGCGCCGCCGGCTGTGCGTTCGGCGGGAAAATGAAACTCCAAAAAGGTTGACATTCCCGGTCATTGGCACGAAAATCAACCGGATCGAGAAAAACCATCTTTGGAGGTGAGAGTGAACGCGACTTTGAAACTTGGAGAGCATTACATTGTTGATCTCTCCAACTGCAACCGGGAGATCCTGGCGGACAGCGGCAAGTTGTATTCGTTGTTCATCCGGGTCATACGCAAGAGCGGCCTGACGGTTGTGGATGAGGGCTTTTACAAGTTCAGCCCCCACGGCTTTACTTGCTTTTTGCTGCTCGCTGAGTCGCATGCAAGCTTGCATGCCTGGCCCGAGTACGGCTACTGTGCGATCGATTTGTTCAGTTGTGCGCTGGGCAAAGATCTGCTCCCGGTCATCCAGACGATCAAGGATGCGCTCGGAGCAGATAATTTTGTTCTCCGCAAGCTGGACCGCACGACCGAGATCGAAGCGGCGCTGACGCCCACCCCATAGGCTGATCCCATGAGCATATGGTTTACGGAAGAACTGCATCCCCATTACCGGAAGGGGCTGCGAGTGAAGCGCGTCCTGGCGGATGAGCAGACCCAATACCAGCATTTGCAGATCGTAGAAACCGAATTCTTCGGGAAGGTGCTGATCCTGGATGGCATCCTGCAGCTAACCGAGCGCGACAACATGGGCTATCACGAGATGATCGTGCATGTGCCGATGCTGGCCGCGGGCGCGCCAAAGCGGGTATTGATCGTCGGCGGCGGCGATGGCGGGTCGCTGCAGCAGGTTCTGAGATATCCATCCGTTGAAGAAACAGTCATCTGCGAGTTGGATCAGCGCGTCGTGGACCTCTCGCGTGAGCACTTCGGATTCTTCGGAGATCCCTGGAAGGACCCGCGCGCAAAATTGCTGGTGCGCGACGCATTCGACTTCATCGAGGAGAATCCCGGCACGTTTGACGTGATCATCTCGGACACGACGGATCCGATCGGGATGGCAAAACGCCTGTTTTCCGACGAGTTCTACAAATTGATGGTGCGCGCGCTGGCGCCTGGCGGCGCAGCAGCGACACAGTGCGAGCAACCCTTCTTCGACACCGCTCTGATCAAACAGGTCTATTCGTCGGCGCGCGCGCTGACTTTGCATCCCGCCTACTACTACGCGCACGTGCCCACCTATCCGGGCGGCGGCATCGGATTCATGTACCTGTCCGACACGCCCTGGGAGGCGGGCCTGAAGACGCCCTACCCGCCTGGCGTGAACAACTACCTGAACGCCGAAGTTCACAAGGCAGCCTTCGCGCTGCCCGAATTCTTCAGGCGAGAACTGCACGGCTAAATCAAAACTCCGGGACCAGGGCGGTCCCGGAGTTTTGCTACTTTCGCCGAAATGGGAATGATTTAGGGTGTTCCGCGGCCAGCCGCTGAACTATGATCGCGCACAGCAGCCCGGTGTGCCGTATACTGTGATTGTCCGCTCCACACGCGACCAGGCACCAAACTTCGGGGCTAAGCTCCAACGGGAGAGCATGTTGATGAAGAGAATTCCGAGCCACCCTCCGCGAGTGATCGCACTGATCCTGCCGGCACTTTTGCTTGCGAGCTGGGTGACGGGCGCAGTGACTCCTGCCGGTGCCAAAGCCGCGGCGATGGCTCAATCATCCGCAGATCCGGCCTTCTCGCAAATTCCGAGTGATGCGTCCAGACCCTTTGGCTTTCCGGCGGCGGACAAGACTTCCACCTTCAGTCAGCTGCAGCTATATCCCAATATCGAGACCATTGGCATCATCGTGACCGGCGCTGCGCTCCCAAAAACTGCGCAACTAATGTATCGGCCGGCCGGTGATCCCAATTGGCATACCGGACATCCGCTGATGCGCATCGACGACGGCCGACTGGCCGGCAGCCTCTTCGGACTTTCGGCGTCCACCTCCTACGAGATCAAAGTGTTGGATGGAGCCGCTGAAATCAGCGGCGCGATTAGCACGCAGCCGGACGATCTCGCGTTCACACCCTCAATCGTACTGCACGTCGACGACGACGCCGCGCCGGGCGGCGATGGATCGTCCGCAGCACCGTTCCGGACGATCCAAGCAGGCGTGAACGCGGCCGGCCCTGGAACGCAGGTGCTGGTG
>DASXQN010000396.1:0-2417 GCA_036507155.1 Anaerolineales bacterium | reverse complement strand
GAAGTCATAAAATGCACATAAGGATTTTGTAAATCGGCGCGGACTCATTGGGACCGCTTCTTCCTCTCGGCAATGATCGTGATTTGGATGTCCTGGGCAAGGCGCAGAACCCGGGAGACCAGGCTTCTGCGAGGCAGCAATTTCCAGCGGCGGGAAGTGGATCGCGCCAGGAAGACCTGCGTGATTTGATGGCGATGAGCGAAGTCCACCAGGGTCGCGGCTGCATTCTGCCCTTGAAGTATGCGTGTTTCAATGTGCAGGTTCCGCGCGAAATTCAGGTGTCTTTCAACCGATTCACGTGTGTGCGGAGGCAAGCTCGAGATCTGGTGCAGGTCAAGTACGAGATGGTGCGCCAGGTGCAAGTGGACGGACAGCCCGTCAGCAACAGCGCGGCGGCATTCGGCTTCTCTCGTCCTTCTTATTATCAGGCGCAGGTTTTGCTGGAAGGCGGCGGTATGGCCGCGCTCGTGCCACAGAAGCCCGGCCCCCGGCGATCACACAAGCTCGACGCCGAGGTGATGGCATTATCGCGCAGCAGCGGTCCGAAGACGCATCCCTGCGCGCGGCGGATCTGGCGGATCGAGTCCAGAAGCGGTTCCGGCGCAAGGTCCATCCACGCAGCATCGAGCGGGCGCTGGCGCGACAGGAAAAAAAACGTCCGTGATCCACACCGGTGGCGGCGATGTGGCCGTCGCCTACGAGCAACTGCGCAGCCAAGTGCGTCAGGGCTCGTCCCACAACGGCCACTTCGGTTTGATTCTGGTGATGCGCGAAGGCGTGGCGGCGTGGATCGATCGCTGTGCCCCCGGTTTCACGCCCGCGGCGGCATCCGCGAACCTGGATCGTGCTGGGGCTTGAAGTTTCGCGTTTGGCGCGCAACTCGGCCGACTGGCATCGGCTGCTGGAGATCTGCGCACTGACGAGCACACTCATCCTGGATGAAGACGGCATCTACGATCCCGCGCACTTCAACGACCGATTGCTGCTTGGTCTGAAGGGAACGCTGAGCGAGGCCGAACTTCACGTCCTTCGGGCGCGTTTGCGTGGAGGCATCCTCAATAAGGCGCGCCGTGGTGAATTGCACTGCCGATTGCCTGTGAGTTTCCTTTACGATGCGGCCGGGCACGTGGTGCTCGATCCCGACAAGCAGGTCCAGGAAACAGTGCAGTTGCTCTTCGAGACCTTCGCTCGAACAGGGACCTTGCGGGCGACGATCAAATACTTCCGGCAACAAAGTCTACTTTTCCCGGCACGGGTGGCCTCCGGCGCACACAAGGATGAACTGGCATGGGCGCCTCTGTCGCTGGGCCGCGCCTGTAGCGCATTGCACAATCCGTGGTACGCCGGAGCCTATGCCTTCGGCCGGGGCCGCTGGCGCAAACAGCCCGACGGCCGGCAGCGGCACGAACGTCTGCCGAGAGACCAATGGCACGTGTTGATTCGCGACGCCCATCCTGCCTACATCTCCTGGCAAGAGTACGAACGCTACGAACAGCAACTCCGGGAATCCGCCAAGGCCCTCGGATTCGAGCGAAACGCCGGGCCTGCTCGAGAAGGTCCCGCACTGTTACAGGGAAAGGCTATCTGCGGTTTGTGCGGCTGCCGCATGAATATCCATTACAACATCCGCAAAAATGGAATGATCCCCAACTACGTCTGTGTCGGCCGGGGCCGGCTCTTCGGCGATCCGCTGTGCCAAAGCATCCTGGGAACCGGCATCGACGACGCGGTGGGCCAGCTACTCGTCAATAGCGTCACCCCGATAGCGCTCGATCTCGCCCTTGCCGTCCAGCAGGAAATTACAGCGCGTCTGGATGAGGCCGACCGCCTCCGCCACCGCCAGGTCGAGAGGGCACAATACGAGGCCGATGCCGCACGTCAACGTTATATGCGTGTCGATCCGGCCAATCGTCTCGTTGCCGACTCGTTGGAGGCCGACTGGAATCTCAAGTTGCGCGCGCTCGCCGATGCTCAGGAAGACTACCAGCGGCGGCGTGCCGCCGACCGGCTTATTGTCGACGAGCAAGAACGTCAACGTATTCTCGCGCTCGCCACGGATTTTCCCGCGGTGTGGCGCGATCCCCAAACTCCACAGCGCGAGCGCAAACGCATGCTCGCGCTCCTGATCGAAGATGTCACGTTGATCAAGCAGCGTGAAATTACCGCGGCGGTCCGTTTTCGCGGCGGCGCCACTCACACACTGACGCTGCCGCGCCCGCTCACCCCTCAACAGTTGCGTGCCACTCATGAAGACGTGCGCCAGCACATGGATCTTCTGCTGAATGAGTACACCGATGCCCAGGTTGCCCGCATTCTCAACGACCGCGGAATGTGCACAGGCGCTGGCGATGCCTTCGCCACCGAAAGCATCAAATGGGTCCGCTACTCGGCCAAGATCAAGAGCCTCAAAGAACGCT
>DASXQN010000395.1:0-3957 GCA_036507155.1 Anaerolineales bacterium | reverse complement strand
CATGGGCTATGAGAACTTCCGCTACAAGAATCTCTTCACGCAGATGGTCTGGGCGATCAACCAGATGTCGATCGGCTATTACGGCTGGCGGAACGGCACCATTACTGAGTTGAAATTCCCGGACGGCACCAAGCTGCGGCTCGACCCGCGCCTCAATGCCGGAACGGTGGCGATCCAATATTTGTTCTCGCGACTGCACAGCCAGTCACAATGGGCGCAGATCATCGATCCGCAGAGCGGTTTCCCGGCTGTGTACGCCGACATGTTCGGCGATCCCTGGGCTCGCGCGGACCTCGTCAACCCGATCTTTCCTCCGGGGCTCGCGCAACCTGAACTGGTGCTGCCCTTCGACTCGAAAGTGGAGTGGAGCTTCACCGGAGGACCGCACGGCGCCTGGGAGCACGACGGCGCACTGGCCGCGCTCGACTTCGCCCCCGCCACGGACCATGGAGGCTGCTCGCTGACACCTACCTGGATCACGGCTGCCGCGCCCGGCCTGGTGGTCCGTTCTGAGAACGGCGTCGTGATCGTTGATCTGGATGGCGACGGCTACGAACAAACCGGATGGAATCTGCTGTATTTACACGTTGCCACCAAAGAGCGCGTGCGCGTGGGCGAATGGGTCGACCTCAACGACAACATTGGTCACGCCTCTTGCGAAGGCGGCGTCGCGACCGGCACGCATCTGCACTTCGTCAGAAAGTACAACGGCGAATGGGTGGCAGCCGACGGGCCGATCCCGTTCGTGTTGAGCGGCTGGACGACGCACGCAGGCGCAAATCCTTACGAGGGAACGCTGGTCAATGGCGACCGGACGATCCTCGCCGACCCCGTCGGCCAGGCCTGGTCGATCATATTCCGTGAGACAAGTGATTACCAACCCACACCGATCGGCCCTTGAGCGCGTTGTGACCGCCTGCGCGGCGGCCGCGCTGCTGCTCGCGGCTTGTATACCGGCCCCCGGTCAAGCCGGGGAACCAAGCCTCCCTAATTCGCCGCTCGATCCAGGCACAACCGACCAGACCGGCAAGGCGGCGGTCCCGGCTGCCAGTGCCGCCACGCCTCTGCCGGCGCGTCCCAACTACAAGCCGGGCGAGCTGGTGGAGTACATTGCGCAGACGGGTGACACGCTGCCGGCGCTGGCGGCGCGCTTCAACACCACTGTCTCCGAGATCTTCGACGCCAACCCGATCATTCCCCGCGATGCCAGCACCATGCCTGCGGGCCTGCCCATGAAGATCCCGGTCTATTATCGAGCGCTGTGGGCGACCCCCTATCACAGCCTGCCGGACCAGAGCTTTGTGAATGGTCCATTATTGGTGGGATTCAGCGCCTCGGCATTTGTCGCAGACCACGCGGGGTGGTTGCGGGATTACCGGGTCTACGCCGGCGGCGCGTGGCGCACGGGCGCGGGAATGGTCGACTACATCGCCATGAATTACAGCATCAGCCCGCGGTTGCTGCTCGCCATTCTTGAATACCAAACCGGCGCATTGTCCGAGTCGAAATTTCCACCCAAGTACAGCCTGGGATTCCGGCGCGTGTATTATGAAAGCCCGTACTTGCAGCTCGTGATCGCTGCCAATACGTTGAACAACGGATACTACGGCTGGCGCAGCGGCGGCTTGCTCGAATTCGATCTCGCGGACGGAAGCCTGCTGCGCCCCGACCCCTGGCAGAACGCCGGCTCCGTGGCCGTGCAATACTATTTCGCGCAGGTAACCTCCGGCGACGAGTATGCGATCGCCACCGGACCCTCCGGTCTGGCGCGCACTTACGCAGAGCTTTTCGGCGACCCTTGGCAGGAGGAGAGCGCCGCGTTCATGCCCGGAAGCCTGCAACAGCCCGAGCTGACGCTTCCGTTCCCGGCCGGCCACGTCTGGTCTTACACCGGCGCGCCGCACACAGGCTGGGGCACGGGTGAACCGTTCGCCGCGGTGGATTTTGCGCCGCCCTCCGAACATTCGGGTTGTTTCGTGGCCGAGAAAGAGCAATTCGCGGTCGCGATGGCAGACGGCCTGGTGACCCGTTCGGACGTGGACGGCGTAATCCTCGACCTCGACGAAGACGGCGACGAGCGCACGGGCTGGGTGATCTTCTACCTGCACCTTGCAACCCCAGGCCGCGTACCTGCAGGCCGCGAATTAAAGCGCGGCGATCCGATGGGCTATCCCTCCTGCGAGGGCGGCCACGTGACCGGCACACACGTGCACATCGCGCGCAAATACAATGGAGAGTGGATCCTGGCGGATGGCCCGGTGGCCATGGTGATGGATGGTTGGGTGCCGCACAACGGTCCTCGCGCCTATGAGGGCACGCTGACACGCCTGGGACTCACGGTGACTGCGTGCGAGTGTTCGGATGTTTTCACCTCGGTGAAGGCCGGACTCCCCTAAAAAGAATCCCCCGTCCTCCAAGGCGGGGGTTTGATTTCCGGAGCCAGTTTTTCATGAGGACATGGTCACTCCTGGATAATGGGCAGCACGTACTGTTCCAGGAACGGCGGCCGGGCGCCCCCCACCCAGTACAGCCGTACAAGGCCGAGCCGGTCGATCACGAAGGAACTGGGAAGCTTCAGCGTGCGAAACGCGTCTCGAGCGGCAGCATGCTCGGGGTCGAGCCAGACCGCAAACGTCAGCCCCTGCGCAATAACGAAGTCGCTCACGTCCCGCTCCGACTCGCCGTCGTTAACCGCGATCACGACGAAGCCTTCATCGCCGTGCAGATCATAAAAGGCTTGCAGCGCGGGCATCTCCGCTTTGCACGGCGGGCACCACGTGGCCCACAGGTTCAGCAAGACCACCTGATCGCGATGATCCTGCAGCGAGACCGGCGTTCCGTCCAGCGCGGTGAGCTGCAGCGCGGGGGCTGGATAGGAAACGGAGACCGGTTGGAGCGCGGGCGCCGCGATCGCAGGCCGGCCCGGAGACAAGTACAGCCATGCGGCAATCCCGGCCAGCATCAGCGCTGCGCCGCCGGCGATCCACGCGAAGGTCCTACGCGTCTGTTCAATTTTCATGCGAGGAAAGTTGCGTGCGTCGCGCGAACGATGAAGAACCGTCCCGATTTGAAGGACGGCTTGTCATGCGCGATTCGTGACGTATTTGAAAATCAGGTAGCCGCCTGCGATGATCAGTGCCGCGGCCCAAACGTAGTTGGCAAAGCTCATCCACGAAGCGGTGATCAGCAGACCCATCACGCTCAACACCGCAGCGGGATAGTACGCCCAGCGGTGGCCGGCGAGCAACGCGACCAACAGGAAAGTGATCGCCATGCCGATGAAGAAGAGACCGCCAGTCTCAAGGCCGATGACGCGATCGGGCAGAACGGAGATCACCGCGAGCGTGGTCAGGATACCGGCCGGGATGAGCGCCCACCAACTCGAACGGTTCATGAAGTACACGATCCAGAAAGCCAGGCCGAGTCCACCGAGAAAGGTCAGGCCCTCGTAATGCTCAAGCGAAGGTGGCAGCAAGGCGGTAACGCCGAGCGCCAGCAGAGTCATACCCGGGAATACGGCCCACCACTGGCCGCTGAAGAGGACCGTGAGAAACGCGGCGCCGGCCACGACGAAGATGACGCCCCAGAACCAATCGCTGGCGTCGGTTAGATAGCCGAGCGTCTGAAGCAGCAGCAGCGCGCCGCCGAGAAGCATCAACACACCAAAGATTATGCGGTTGTCGAACCGTTTGATCATTGCATCCTCCTAAGTTTCGTGCAGGCACCAGCAAGGCACAGAGGCACAGAGTCACCAGTCATTTGTCTCATCTGCGCCACCAAGAACTTGATAGGCGACAGTTGCAGTGTCGCCGGCCGGCAGTGCAGTCGCGAAGCACGTGTGCCCGTTAGGGTATCCCCGTGGGACTGCCGGAGAACTGTCGGTTAATGAATCTTGATCTGGGCGGCGCCGGCGTCGATGTCGAGATCCACGGCGTTGACCGCGGTCTCGAAATCGGG
>DASXQN010000394.1:0-7462 GCA_036507155.1 Anaerolineales bacterium | reverse complement strand
CACCCGGGCCTGGCACCGAGCCTGCTGAGATGCCTCCGGGTGAGTTTGATGTGACGGTCACAGGCATTCGCACGATCGTCCGACAGACGCCCGGCGGCAGCAAGGTGGGCGAGATGGTGTACGGAAGGAAGGCACACGTATTCCAGCAGATCAGCCGTCAAGGGCGGATGTGGTTGCGGATCGGCGATAAGAGATGGATCACAGAGGAAGGAACGAAGCGGGCATAGGGCGCTATCGCAATACGGCCAACAGATAAGAGAGGATCCAGGGCAACTGCCTGGATCTTTTGCGTTCTCGCGCGCACCGAGGACTAATTGTCCAGTGCGCCTGCGTTGATCCAATCCACGATGAACTGAATCTGGACCGGCGTCAATTTGGGGCCGCGCTTCGGCATTTTTCCTGTCGCGACGAGCGTGGCGAGCTTGCTGGCGGCCGCATCGCCAGCCACGATGACCGGTCCGTTCTGCGAGCCTTTCACGACAGCCGTGTAGGAGAGAAGGTTGAGAGCCTTCTCGGTCCGCTGACCACCATGACAGCTTGCACAGCGGCTCTCGAACAACGGCAGGATGTCGGCGGAAAAACTGACTGACAGGTTACCGGTGTTTGCAAAAGCGGGCGCCGGCGCGGTAGCCGACGCTGCACCCAGAGTCGCTGGCGGCGCGGTCGGCGTTGAGGGCGCCGTCGTCGCGGTCGCCGGCGCGCATGCAGCCAATACCAAGGCGAGCACCATACTTGCACCTGCAAGCAATAATAGATTGCGATTCATAGATTCCTCGATAGCTGAGTTTTAGAACCCGTACAGGATCACGCCGCCCAGGAAAGCCAGCACCAACGCCAGCGCGAAGCTCACGAAGTAAGCGGATGCGTAGAGCAGCCGCGTCGACGGATTCTCGAACAGGTCCGGCTTGCGCCAGCGAAGGAGTGCGGTGAGCGTTGTGATCACCAACAGCACCGAAGCCAGGACGATCTTGGCGGTCGCGTTCGGCGCCCTGCCTTGATAGTTGAGCTGGTTGTCATAGATCCCGGCAGCGCCGGCCGCCAGGGTGGCCACCGAGGCGAGCGCGATGTTCGCGAAGGCAACCTGCTCGAGAACTTTTTCCTTACGGAGGAGCGCCAGCAGCATGAAGAATGCCCCGCCGCCAGTCAAGCCGATCGGAAAATGGACGAGCATCGGGTGGAGCGGATGAAGCTGTGTGATGGCGTGGATGATGCGGGCGATCAAATCCATGGATGCTCCTCAGGCGTGGGATCTCCAAGTATAAGGACGCCGAATAAGTCTCATATTAGAGCCGATATAGCGGGGTGGGGGCGGGGCGGTAGCCGCAAGACGAGCCGGCAGAGCAAAAAAAGTCGGAGTGGCGCTCGCCACTCCGACCGGGTTACCGGGATACCTTGACTTGTTCGAGCTTCTTCAAGTGCAATTCGGTGCCATTAAGCAGGTTGATCATCAGCTCGCGAATATGCTGGTTCAGGTAATGCTGTTCCAGGGTCGCGGCCGGCAGGAAGCGCGCACCGGCGACGACGTGGATGCAATTGGTGGCGCCGCACAGACAGATGAACGGAGCAGCCATCTCCCACTCCGTGGATGGATAGAAGAAGGTGAGCTCATCCCCGGCATGAATATTCTTGCGCGCGATCACCAGCATGCTGCCGGTGTCGAGGATCAGGTTGGGGTCGCATGAATGATTGAGCGCGGAGAGATGCGCGACCTCTGTGTGCAGGTGCGTGCCGATCTGCACTGTAAAACGATCCGGTTTCTGATAAAGGTTTTCTTTGGGGATCGAACTGAGGACTTGCCCTTCGTCGAAGTCTTGTCGTGAACTGAGACTCTTGATCTTGTTCGCGGAGCGTATGCTATAGGGTCCGGTGGACATATGTTTTCGATTCCAATCCTTTCCATCTTTCATAAGATGCTCTGTGTGCAAGCTATTATGTATAGTATAGTGATTACGACGAGAAATACAAGGGTTGAGCCAATACAATTATGAAAAATTAATGCGAATCATATATAATTTTCGACGACGATTCGCGTTGCAATTAGAATAAATTCAATTGATTCGCAACGCGTTTGCCATTCAACAACAAATACGGCGCGGCGCGTTCGACCATGATCCCAAGTTTTTTCAGAGTCGAAAGATCGTTCAATGTCCTGCTGCGTCTGGCTTGAATGATCGCGTCAACGCCCTTCAGTCCGATCCCTGGGACATGCAATAGTTCGCGTCGGTCGGCGCGATTAATCTCGATGGGCTGCTCCGAAAGATTCATTTGCGCCCAGGCAAGCTTCGGATCGATGGGGAGGGGCAGATTCTCATCGCGCATGAAAGGCATATCTTCGAGCTCGAATCCATAATCCCTCAAGAGAAATGAGGCTTGATACAAGCGATGTTCGCGCAGCGGGTCGACAGCGGGCTTGTTTTCGAGAGGGGTATCCGAGATCGGATGGAACGCGGAGAAATACGCGCGCTTCAGGCCGACATTCTTCATAAGCCAGGTTGTGGTGGAGAGCAGCTCGAGATCGCTCTCATCGGCGCCGCCGGCGACGAATTGCGTGACCGACGAGGGCCAGCGCCCGTTCCAGCCTCTGGAGGCGGGCTGGCTGCGCCGGATCTCTTCCACCCACTTCAAGGGCTGCAGTAACTCGTCCAGGAATTGTTTGTGCGGCGCGAGGCGGCTCAGGCGTTCGGTGTTGGGTGCTTCGAGGTTGACCGAAACGCGGTCCGCCAGCTGCATGGCCCGGTAGACCTGACCTTTCTCGGCCCCAGGCATGATCTTCAGGTGCAGGTAGCCGCGAAAGCCGTTCTTGTTGCGTAGGATATCCGCGGTGTCCAGCAGCCTGTCCTGCGTCTTTACGCCGCCGGCGGCGATCCCTGAACTGAGAAAGATCCCTTCAGCCACCTTCGCCTGGCTGAGCTTGGTAAAAAGATCGGCGAATTCCTGCGGCTTAAAGGTCGCCCGCCGAAAGTCGCGTCCTGCCCGAAAGGGACAGTAATAGCAATCCCGTTCGCAAGCGGAAGTGAGCAGCGTCTTGAGCAAGACCATCTTCTTTCCGTTGGGCATCTGCGCGGGATGTACGAACGCGGCGCGTTTCTCCTTCGGGGTGAAGCAGCCCGGCTTCGGGGGCTGTCCGCGCGACTCTTCTGCGTGCTCCAACTCCATTTGGCCAGAGAGATCCGCGAGAGTGTCCAGTGGGTCCATACGTCCATTATAGAACACCTGTTCTGAATGTCAAGTGGTTGCCTGGATCAGCGGCGGTACGCGCCGACCTTGGGCCACGTCCAGCCCGCTGGTCGTATGCGAGCGATTGCTGGAACAAGTCAATATGAGGGCAGGGGAGATGGAGGTGTCAAGCGTGCGGTGCCAAGCCTCATAGTAGATAATCCACCGACCGCATGGCGCGCCTGCCGGCTGTTCGCAGCGCAGCATCTTAATCGAGGACGAACAGGCGGGGAATGTGAAGGCGATCGCCACGCCTTGCTAAATTATTGCTTCTGATAAGTATCATTATCGAAAACATTGACAAACCCGCGCAAATTCGTATAATTGGAGTATGGCAAAGGTAACGATCTCTGCCGCATCCGATCGGTTTCTGGGTTCTGTGAAGATGGCACGAGCAGAAAACACGGCGCGCACATATGGGAATGCGCTGGCTGTCTTCATGCGTGTACTGCAGGAGCACTGGATCGAGCCGGCCATCGCCCCCGCCGCCGATTTGAAAGAGGACGCCGTCATCTGGCTCGCCGCGTATCTCAAGACATTCGCGCCGGCCACCGAACGACTGTATCTGCAGGCCGTCAGCGCCTTCTACCATTTCCTCGCCGCGGAGCGATTATCCGATGTAAACCTGCCGCGGCTGCAATTGCTGATTCGACAGCGCGGACGCCGTCCGGGTATCAGGCTGCCGCAATTTCCGGTGAACGATATCGTGCGGGTCCTCGATTTTTTCACAAGCATTGCCAACGTGGCAGGCGTGAGCGAAGCCGAGCAACTACGCGCATTAAGAGATCGGGCCTTCCTGCTGACACTGGCAGACACCGGCTTGCGCGTCCATGAAGCATGTGCGTTACGCCGCGGCGACATAGACTGGAACGAGGGCCGCGCCGTGATCATCGGTAAAGGCGACAAACAAGCCGTCGTGCGATTCTCGACGCGCGCCATGAGCGCGTTGAAGGAATATCTCACGCAGCGCGCGGCGCTGGACGGCGGATCCGGAAAACAACTGTCTTCCCTGCCCCTCTTCGCGCGGCATGACAGAGGCGCTGGCAAGAAGATCAAGCCGATCACTACAGCGACGGGCCGCGACCTGGTCGCCGAGCGCGTGCGGCAGGCGCTCGGCGAAGAGGCTGAGGGCCACATCACTCCTCATTCTTTCAGACACTACTTTGTAACCACGGTGCTGCGCGGTTCGGGCAACCTCAAGCTCGCGCAGGCACTGGCTCGGCATAGCAACATCCAGGTGACGCAGCGCTACGCGCACTTGAGCGACGACGAGCTCGACAAGGGTTATCACGAGATCTTCGAGAAGCCCGCGGGCGATCGATAGACTATTGAGCCCTGGTGCGTAACTATCTTAGAACGAAGTTGTAATAGGCCACCGTGTAATCGCCGCGCTCTTCAAGCGTGACGAGCAGGGCCGCGTCGAAGATACCATCGCTCGCGTTGCTGCCCGATCCCGGAAAATACAACTGACTCGTGACGACCTGTCCGCCCGGCCGCTGCAGCTTGACGTGGATGTGTTGGGTGCGGCCCGGATATTCTCCGGGGATGACGGTCTCCAGCACATAACGGCCCTGGCTGTCCGTAAACTGATGGCCGCGCAGCACATACCCCTGATTGTCATATTGTCCGCTCGCGTCCGCCTGCCAGAAATCCAGCCACGCGTTCGAGGTGGGCTGGCAATTCGTGTCGAGCACGTATCCCACGACTAGAAGACGTTGGCCGGCCATGCCGGGCTCGAACAAGGAATTTCGCTCGGGCGTGTCCGCGGTATAGTAAGGACCCTCTGTCTGCTCGGGCGTCAAGGTGCCGTCACACGCGGGCGCCGGCAGAACGATCTCATTCGCAGCGAACAGATCACTTTCCAAGCTTTGTGTCATGGACTGTGAGTCCGTGGCCGGAGCGCTCGTCGTGGGCGCTGTCGGCGGCGCGCTGCACGCTGCCACCAAGAGCAATGCGATCAATATGAGTGAAATTTTCATTGCATACCTCCGCAGGATTGCCTGATCGCTGCCTCCCCTGCCCCTCGAGCGGGACCAGGCCGCGGGTCCGGAAATGAGTCGGTTTCTCATCCTGTATAATGACCGGACTCTTTCCGCCCATGATATCTTACGCCGCCGCCCACCCCCACCCCATCCGTCGCGTATTGGATTTCTACAGAGACCGCGCGTATTTTCAGGAACTGTTCCGGCTGGTCCTGCCGATCGCCGCGCAGAACTTTGTCACGTCCTCGCTCAACATGGTCGGCATCATGATGATCGGGCAAAAAGGCGAAACGTCGGTCGCTGCAGTCGGACTGGCGAGCCAGTTATTCTTTCTGCTAAATCTGGTTCTGTTCGGTCTGGGAAGCGGATCTGCGATGTTCACCGCGCAATTGTGGGGCAAACGGGACATTGCGAATATCCGGCGCGTGCTTGGCTTTTGCCTGGTGCTTTCTTTGGCTGGGGCCTCGGTGTTCTTCGTCCTGGCTGCGTTTTATCCATCTCAAGTCCTGAGCATCTATTCCAAGGACCCCGCGGTGATCGCCCTCGGCAGCCAGTACCTGCGCATTTTCAGCGGATCATATTTTTTCTTCGCGGTCTCCTTTGCGTACTCGTTGATCCTGCGCAGCATCGGCGACGTCAAGCTGCCGGTGGTCGTCAGCAGCAGCGCGCTGATCCTGAGCATCCTCCTGGCGTATGGCTTGATCTTCGGGAAACTCGGCATGCCGGAGCTGGGTGTGGTCGGCGTGGCATGGGCAGGACTGATCGCGCGCGCTGCCGAGTGCATCGCACTGTTGCTCGGCGTGTACTTGCGCCGCTCACCGGTGGCTGCAGGCTTGCGTGAACTGCTCAGCATCAAGGCGGCCTTCTTCGCGCAGGTCTTCAAACCGGTACTGCCGGTCGTCCTCAACGAGCTGTTCTGGTCTCTGGGGATCACGACCTACAACGTGATCTACGGCCGCATCGGCACGGACGCCATCGCGGCGATCAACATTTTTTCGACCTTCGACTTAATGGCATTGGTGTTGTTCTTCTCGATTGTTAGCGGGACCTCGGTTATGGTCGGAAATCGCATCGGCGCAGGCGATCCGGAGGCAGCCCACCGGGACGCCGGCCGGTCGCTCGGCCTGGTCTTCGTATTGGCGATCCTCATGGGCACATTCGTTTACTCCATCTCGGCACCGCTGCTGACGTTCTTCAAGGTGAGTCCGCTCGTGATCGAATACGCTCATCGGCTGTTGCTGGTATCCTGCTCGTTTCTGTGGATCAGGTCCATGAACGCCATGCTGATCGTGGCCATCATGCGCGCCGGCGGCGACACGCGCTTCGCGCTGTTCCTGGACGGCGTGATCATCTGGATCCTGGGTGTGCCGATGGCCGCGTTGGGTGCCTTTGTGTTCCACTTCCCCGTTTACCTGGTGTACCTGATGGTCATGTCGGAAGAGACAGCCAAATGGTTCCTTGGGATGCGTCGCTATTTTTCGCGCAAATGGATCCATGACCTGACGCAACATGTCGAACAGGTTGAGCCCCTCGTCCAGATCGCGCCCTGAGGCCTTGACACTTTTCCGCACCACGGTGTACACTCACGCTCGTTCTCATCAAATTCTCAGAAAGGAGGCGCACTCACATGAAACTGCTCATCTTCGTTAGCTCTGGTCCTGCCAGCGACTTTCCGTCGCGAAGTGCGCCTGTTGACTGCGTCTGTTAGGTCAGGTTCAACCCTGCGACCTTTCGAAGCCACGGTGCACTGAAGCATCGTGGCTTTTGTTTTCCCCAATCCTTTTGGAGATTTGATCATGACCGCACTCGAACACGTCCTGACATACGACTTCCGCAACGCCCTGGACGACAACCGCTTCAAGGGTATTTGGCGCACGATGGCCGAGTACCGGCTGCCGTATGTGGCCGCCACCATCGCACTGGCGTTCTCCGCGCTCGCCAAGACGCTGACTTACATATTGCTGCGCTACTTCGCGGATGAGGTGCTCGCCAAGCGTACCTACATCGCCGGCGATCTGACGCGCACGCTCATCTGGATCGCCCTCGGATTCGTGGGTCTGGCCGCGTTCGAAGGAGGCTTCGCGTTCGTCTCGGGACGCTTGGCGGCTTACACCGCCGAAGGGATCACGCGCCGCCTGCGGGACTTCCTGTTCGATCACATCCAGCGGCTGAGCTTTTCGTATCATGCAAAAACTGCTACAGGTGATCTGATTGAGCGCGTTACCTCGGATGTTGATACCTTGCGGCGCTTCTTCAGCGAGCAG
>DASXQN010000393.1:0-1753 GCA_036507155.1 Anaerolineales bacterium | reverse complement strand
GGACTCAACACTGACACAAAGATCACAGAGAATTTCAGAAGCTCCATGGCTTTGCTGCAAGCCCGGCGAGCAACACTCCAACTTCAGTCAACTCGGCACTGGCCCCGAGCGTATCGCCGGTAACGCCTCCGATTGCGCTGCGGCAAAGCCTGGCCATCAGCAGGCTGACGGAAACTGCAACGACCCATGAACCGATGCCTGGCCATACCGGTAGAATCATCGTCAGTAACAGCGCAGTGGCCGTCGCGACGAAGAGCTCCCTCCGGCCCACAAAATCGCTGACGGCGCCAGAGTACGGCATCCCCTCGCGCTCCGTGCGGCGCGCGTACGGCAACAGGATGGCCAGGAAAACGCCGGACCAACGGCCGAGCACCGGAGCAACTACCAGGTAAGGATCTGCGCGCTGCCGGTCGATGAGAGCGGCAATCGATGCGATCTTAAGCACAACAAGCAGAATGAGCGCCATCGCTCCGTACGCACCGATCGCGTGGTCTCGCATGATGCGAAGCACATCCTCTCGAGTGCGCCCGCCTCCGAAACCATCCGCCATGTCAGCCAACCCGTCAAGGTGCAGCGCCCCTGTCAGCAAAGCTTCAGCAATGAGGACGATCACGGCGACGACCAGAGAGGGAAATACCGGCGAGAACACTCGCAGCACAATCACGCAGATGCAGCCGATCAGCGCCCCCACCAAAGGAAACCAGCGCGCGGATTTGCCGATTTCTTTGGCTGAAAGCGAGAGGCCGGATGTCACCGGCACGAGCGTGAGAAACGATACTGCCGCGAGTATCTGCTTGATCATGGAACAGCCCGGTCGCCAGCTTCGGAAACCCCGGCGGACTCGAACGTTGCCATGTTCCGAAACGCTTCGGCGGCGGCGCGGATGATCGGAATCGCAAGAGCCGCGGCGGTCCCTTCGCCAAGCCGCATCTCGAGGCCCAGCAATGGCCGAATGCCGATGCAATCGAGAAGAGGGCCATGTCCCGGCTCCGTCGAATAGTGGGCCGCAATCAGATAATCCCGGACGCGATCATCGAGATGGACCGCGATTGCGGCAGCGGCGGTTGCAATAAAGCCATCGACCACGACCGCACAACGGTTGGCGGCGCCGCCGAGGCATACGCCTGACATTGCAGCGATCTCAAACCCGCCGACTGTGGCAAGGATATCGAGTGGATCCTTGATGTGCGGCTGGTGGAGGGAAAGCGCGCGTTCGATGGACAAAATCTTCTGCCGCATGCAGGCTTCACCGGCGCCGGTTCCGCGTCCGACCACTCGCGCGGGTGGAAGTCCGGTAAGCATCGCCGTCATAGCGCCCGCAGCCGTCGTGTTTCCAATGCCCATTTCCCCGATGCCAAGCAGTTGGCAACCGTCCGCTGCTGCGCCATTCGCCATTTCGATCCCGACGCACGTGGCGTCAATCGCCTGGTCGCGCGACATCGCGGGTCCCTCGCAAAAGTTTTTTGTGCCGCGCGCTATCGGGCGGCGGATCAGGCCCGCGGAATCGCGTATGTCGCATGCCACCCCTGCGTCCACGATCCGCAGCTCCGCGCCGCCCGCGCGCGCCAGCGCATTGATTGCGGCGCCGCCTCGAAGGATGTTAGAAACCATCTGCCCCGTGACCGCTTGCGGATATGGATTCACCCCCTCGGCGCACACGCCATGGTCCGCTGCAACCAGTATGATTCTTGGGCGTTCAACAGAGGTGGCGAGCGTCTCCTGAATCGCCGCGAGCCGGTTCGCGATCTCTTCG